>NZ_JAKGBG010000050.1:0-32567 GCF_021532595.1 Pseudoalteromonas sp. OFAV1 | reverse complement strand
GCCTGATGGGTGATTATTTTTCTATACCCGCTAAATCTAACATAAAGGCATAATATAACGCGGTGTCTTGCAAGCTTTTAAAGCGCCCAGATGCACCACCGTGCCCTGCTTCCATGTCGGTTTTGAACAGTAATAGGTTATCATCAGTTTTATATTCACGTAGCTTAGCCACCCACTTTGCCGGTTCAAAATATTGCACCTGTGAATCATGCAATCCGGTAGTGACTAACATGTTTGGATATGCCTGCTTTTTAACTTGGTCGTATGGTGAATATGACAACATATAATCGTAATAGACTTTATCGTTCGGATTACCCCACTCGTCATACTCATTCGTTGTTAATGGTAAGCTGGCATCAAGCATGGTCGTCACTACATCGACAAAAGGCACTGCTGCAATAACGCCTTTATAAAGCTCAGGTGCTTGATTGACAACAGCCCCCATTAGCAAGCCACCAGCACTGCCACCCATGGCAAAAATATTATCTTTATCACCATATTTTTGAGCAGCTAAAGACTTAGTCACATCAACAAAGTCATTAAAGGTGTTTTGTTTATGCAGCAACTTGCCATCTTCATACCAAGGACGGCCTAACATTTGCGAGCCACGGATATGCGCAATTGCAAATACAAAACCGCGATCAAGAAGGCTTAAACGCGAGCTTGAAAAGCTCGGATCCATGGTTGCACCGTACGAGCCATAGCCATATTGCATAAGTGGATTAGAGCCATCTTTTTTGAACTTGTCTTTACGATAAACAAGGCTAACGGGTACATCAACACCATCTCGGGTCGTTACGTAAACACGCTCAGAGGCATAGTTGTCTGGGTTAAAGTCACCTAACACTTTGCGCTGCTTCAGTAGCGTTTTTTCACCATTTTCAAGATTGATATCGTAGCTGCTACCTGGGGTCGTCATGCTTGAATAGTAAACACGTAAGTTAGGGGTATCTAACTCACTATTACCATAGCTAAAAACCATGTAAGTTGGGTCATTAAAAGCAACTACTTGCTCTTGTTGGTTACGAAGGTCACGAATAGTGATACGGGTTTGACCCTTTTCACGCTCTTCGTAAACCAAATGATTATTGAATAACTCAATACCTTCAAGTTTCACATCATCACGACCAGCAATAAGCGTTTGCCAATTTGCTTTATCATGCGCTTTATCGCGGTGAACTTTCATCAGTTGGAAGTTAACTGCATTTAAATTGGTAACAATATAATACCAATCACCCAATTTTTTGATGTCGTATTCAAGCCCTGCTTCGCGTTCAATAAAACGTTTTGGCATTGCTTTTACATCATTGGCATCAATAACCGAGATGCCCGAGGCACTGGTGCTGCCATGACTAATATAGATTTCTTGTTGATCTTTGCTTTTCGAAATACCCGTGTAGTAACTGGTATTTTTTTCTTCATACACTAGCTCATCGTCGGCTTGAGATGTTCCTAGTGTATGGCGATAAACTTGGTAGCCTAACAGTGTCTGTAGGTCTTTTTTAATGTAGTAAAAGGTTTTGTTGTCATTCGCCCAAACAACTTCACCTTCAGTGCCTTCAAGGCTCTCTGACAACATTTTACCTGTGCTTAAATCTTTTACTTTAATTGTATAAATACGACGACTCACCGTATCTTCACCGTAAGCAAGCAAATTGCCATTTGGGCTCACTGCCAAACCTGTTACAGCAAAATAATCATGATCTTTAGCAAGGTCATTTACGTTCAAGATAACCTGCTTATTCTCACCCTGGCTATCTTTGCTGCGCACATAAACCGGGTATTCGTCATCACCGCGCGTTTGTGAAAAATAGTAATAATCACCTTTTTTGGTTGGCACTGTATCGTCATCTTTCTCAATACGTCCTTTAAGCTCTTCGAACAAGGTGTTTTGCAATGGCAGAGTGTGTGCGAGCATACTTTCTACATACTCATTTTCAGCATTTAAGTGGGCAATGACGGCTTCATCTTTACGCTCATCATCTCGCATCCAATAATAGTTATCGATACGAGTATCACCATGGATGGTCATTTCATAGGGTATTTTTTTGGCGACGGGAGCAGATATCTGAACTTGCTCTGTAATAATTGCTTGTTCTTTATTATCTGGAACTTTATTACACGCTGATAGAACAGTTAAAGAGAGTGCCGCAAGGCAAAGTGAATGGCCAACTTTCATAGGGATCCTAATTAATTTTTATTATTAAGTCCCTAATATAAGTAATTAACCGTGAATTTATAAGTAGCCTTTGTGAAGCAATGTAAAAAGGGAGCCGAAGCTCCCTTTATTAGTTACTTATCAAGCAATTACTTTTGCTTACGACGACGCATAAATGCGAACGGCGCAGCAAGTAATGTTAACCATGCTAGCGAACCTGACGATTTTTTCTTCTTAGGTTCTTCAGCTACAACGTCTTCTGCCGGGTCTTGAGTTACTGCAATAGTAATCGTCACCGCTTCAGACATATTGCCTGCAGAGTCAACTGCTGTCACTGATACTTCGATAGAGGTTGTTTGCTCATAATCGATTGCACCCGCAACCATTAACTCACCTGTATCGCTGATGCTGATGCTATCACTGCCTGTCACTTCATAAGTAGCGATAGGAGTCAGATCTGCATCTGGGTCAGTCGCAGTCACAGTGCCAATTACAGTACCTTCTGCTGCGTTTTCTTGAACCGTGAACTCACCAAGATCAGCATCGATTACTGGGTTAACTTCTTCTGGCTCGTCAGCAACGTTCATAACTTCAACAGTCACCATCGCAGGCTCAGAGATATTGCCTGCAGAATCTGCAGCAACAACTTCAAGCTCAATAGACGTAAGGCCTGCATCGTAATCTAGCATCTCTGCATTCATTACCACAACTTCTCCAGCCGCGTTCACAGAAACCGCTGTAGAAGAAGAGCTCAGTACGATGTACTCAGAAATTGGATTTGCAAGTTCAGCACCGTAAGTCGCTTCAAGCATACCGATAACAGTACCTTCTGCGCTATTTTCATCAACGCTGAACGAAGCATCGGCAAGCTCAGGCGCTGTATTAGCATCTGCACTCGGTGTTGCTGCGTATGCTTTAGAACCAGAATCAGATAGGATCATGAAGTCTGCACCAGCATTCAATAATGTTGCTGAAGCGCCTGGTTCAATTGAACTTACAGCCTCACCAGATTCATCAACAAGCGCTGCATAGACATCATTTGATGCATCAGTGAATGTATATGTGCCCATTGCAACATCGCCTTCGCCTGATGCAATTGGAGTCCAAGTTTCTTCTTCTGTACGGAAACGCACATTTGCAGTTGCTTTACCAATATCATCAGCCGTTAGACCAAATGCACCTAAACAGCTTTGCATCGTTAGATGGTTATTACCAATAATTTGGTAAATGTTATTAAGATTACCTGAAGAGCTACCGTAGCCATGAGTGAAGGTAATAGCAGTGCCTGGCTCAACATCGTAGAACCATTCTAACTTGCCATTTTGTACTGTAACGTCGTACGTGCCATCCTGATCAAGGTCGAAGTCAGCCATGAAGCCACCCACATAAGAGTGAGTGATACCATCATTTAGTACCATAGTTGTTAATGTTACATAACCGCTATCACAGACCTCTGCTGGTACTGCAAATGTTTCAATCGATGCGCCAACTAAGTCTAAACGTTGATCTTCATCGACTTCATCAGTCGCTACCGTTGGTGCAAACACTGGCTCTAAAGCAACAGCGCCAGTATTTGTCAGTTGGTGAGCAACACCATCATCAGTCATGACTGGCATAAAGCTCATTGCTGCATTCGCTTTTGGCAATACGTGGTAAACAAGGTGGAATGCTTTCTCGTCACCATCTGAGAATATTAACGCACCGTCTAATTCAAGGTTCGTTAAATCCGTCGTTGAGTCTTGAGAACCAATGTTGTCATCAGTCAAAGTCCACTCAGGTAATGTTGTCGGGTCGATTGTCGCAGTGACATCAAATGACAGCATTTGACCAGCTGGAACTGTGATTGTTTCTGGGTAATCAAGTGAGAATGAACCACGTTCTATATCGTCTTGATAACGCTGTTCAAGTGAAAGCGTATAAACCTTTGCTTCATTTGAGAAGTTTTTAACGTGAACAGTTTTAGTTAGTTCTACTGTTTCTGATGCATTTACTAAACCAAATGAAAGCGCAGCTTGTTTAGTATCTGCAGCCCACGCAGCAACTGGTAAGTTAGCCGCTTTATTTACGTCAACTAAACCTGCCCCGATATAACTAATTGGCGCAAGCTCAGCATCAGGGTTAATCGCTAATGGCTCCATTGTGACATTGAGGTTAGCAGTGTTCATTAGCGTAGCTTTTAACTCAAGTGCATTACGTTCAGGCAGTGCTTCTTTTAATAAGCTCACCGCACCAGCCGTGATTGGACCTGAGAATGAAGTACCTGTTGCGCCAGTAAGACCATCACCTAAACCTGGGTGAGCAGTCATGATGTTTACACCTGGTGCTGTAATTTCAGGTTTTAACAGACCACCCATTGAAGGACCACGCGATGTGAAATCAGCAATAGCGCCAGAAAGAACTAAACGTTCAACTGTTAGGTTAAATGTACCGCCTGCTTTAAGTGCTGTACCTGTGGCAAATGTTACGCCGACAGAAGGGATAGTTACACTTGGATCAGAACCACCCATAGGAGCTGGCGTACCATCATCGTTATTGTTTGCAATAATAACAAACTCTGCACCTTTAGCTTGTGCTGCTAATACTTTAACTGTAAATGCACATGCTCCACGGTCGATGATAACTCCCTTACCAGTAAAATCTACGTCATCAGCAAACGCTTCACATGCCGTTTGGTTCGCATCTGGGTAAACAAGTTCAATATCGTCATTTGAGAAACTAAACGCAGTTTGAGGACCAAAACTTGCTGGCTGCACAATTGCTTCTTCGCCATTAACTGTACCACTACCAATTGACTCAGCACCTGTAGGGTGAGTCATTGCCCCAACAGAAAGAGCATGCTCAGTGGTACTTGGGCCACCAACGATAAATGGATATGCGCCATCATTACCTGCAGAGATAACCACGTTGGTACCTAGTTTAACTGCTTGGTTGATGAATAAGCCTACAGCATCATTTGCAATATCACCGTAATCACCACCTAAAGACATGTTGATTACGTCAACACGGTCACTGATATCACCATTACCATCTGGGTCCATTGCACTTTCAAGCGCTAATAATTGCGCAAGACCAGGACAACCACTATTACATACAGAGTAAACGAATAAATCTACGTTTGGTGCGATACCGTTAACCGAGTGAGAAACGTGTGTACCATGATTTGTATCTACATCAATTGGATCACTATCATTATTGATGTAGTCATAACCGCCTAAAACCTTACCTTGTGGCCAATCAACTGATGCAGGATCAGCAATCGCAGCAGCATATGCTTCATCAGTACCTTCACCACCGAATGCTTTGTGTGTGTAGTCGATACCTGTATCAAGTACCGCAACGCGAACACCTTCACCTGTTGCTAAACCATTCGCGACAAGAGGTGTTGCCTCAATATAATCGGCACTGTCTGCAACATGCAATTCATAATCATAAACAGGGTAGATACCCTCAACTTGCGCGTTAGAGAGAAGCTTTGCAACGTCCTGCTTATTACCATTGACTACGATTGAGCTGACAAGTGTTGATGTTTTCGCAACAACTTGCAGCGGTAAATCCATGCTGCTAATCGCTTGCTCTACACTTACTTGTGCCGCTTGTGCTTGTGACTGAATACTCGCAATATCTGCACCACGTGATGTTGCATTTACTGTTGCTGGTGCATTTAACTTAACTAACCAACTTGTTGCTTCGCTGCGAACTTTTTGCTCTTTTTTAGTAACAGCACTTGATTTAATTAACTTTTTGCCTGCTAGATTGTATTTTGAAAAGTCATTGGCTTGTGCACTAGCGCACATTGCACTTGTTACAGCCAAAGCAACTGCTGTTCTTTTTATTAGATTTTTAGACATGGGTTCCCCTGGGATATGTTATTTTATCGTCCTAAATAGTGATTGAAACAAAGTTTCATCACCAATATAAAGCGTAAACACACTCAAGAACAACATTTCAGTTACATTATAGTTACAGTAAATTTATTATATGCGAGAAAAAAACTGACAAGACTTTGTTTTAAAAGCGTTTAATGAAAAAGCATGGGTTGTAAATATTTGTAAATGAATCAAATGCAAAAAGGTAAACATAATGAACTCAGAGGTCATTAATATTCTTACTATGGCTAAGGTGATTCAAACAGCCGTAGCCCCGGTATTCTTAATTACGGGTATTGCTGCCACATTAGGTGTGTTATCTAACCGTCTAGCCCGCATTACCGACCGTGCAAGGCAGCTTGAGCGTAAGTTAAAGGTCAGTACTGATGAAGACTTTAATAAGTCTCTAACGACTGAATTAAGAGCGTTATTAAAGCGCTCGCGCTGTATCCATATTGCATTTAGTGCAAGTGTGCTTAGTGCCTTATTAGTGTGCGCTGTGGTTATGTGTTTATTTCTATCACATATCCAATCTATTAACCTAAGCGTGACAATTGCCAGTTGCTTTGTGGCCGCTATGGCCCTGTTGATCTGTGGTTTTTTATCTTTACTAGGCGAGGTTTTCTTAGCAACCAGAAGTATGCGCCGCGGGATGATATTCGCCGATATAGATATAAATGATTAATTAAGGTTAACCGCAATACACTTGAATATTATATTGAGCTAAGATACAACTCAGTTAGTTTACTTTTATGACATCTTAAGGGGCAAAAGGAATGAAATTAAAACAATTAGTATTAGGTGCAATGCTATCTACAATGGCACTAGGCGCATCAGCAAATTCTGTATTTGAAGAACCAAGTGATGCAATCGAGTATCGTCAGGCAGCATTTTCAATGATCCGCGTACAAATTGGTGACATGGGCGATATGCTAAAAGGAAAAGTACCTTTTGATGCTGAACGCTTTCAAAAGCGTGCCAACAATGCAGCTGCACTATCAAAAATGCCTTGGGAAGCTTTTGTAGCGGGTTCTGATAAAGGCGATACATCTGCACTTGCTGCTGTATGGAGCGATAACGAAACCTTTATGAAAAAAGCAGTTGCTTTCCAACAATATGCTGATGAACTAGCAGTTGCAGCACAGAGTGGCGATGAAAAAGTAATTGGTAAAGCATTTGGCGCATGGGCTAAAGGCTGTAAAGATTGCCATAAGTCTTTCAAAGACTAGTCTAGTAATTATGTAAACTAAAAAGGCGCTGATAAGCGCCTTTTTAATATCTTGAGAAGTCTACCCAAGCAAATAACTGAGCGGCTCTGCGCCCCAAGTTGTAAATAGCACCACTAAGCACACAGCAAAAATAATAAAAGCGAGCATAGGTGATTTGGTGACAGGCTCAGTGACTGAAACCTGGTCGCTACTGCCCGTTAGCATAGGTTTGACTAAATTCTTTCCCTTAATGCGGTAAATCACAATTGCCAATACATGCAACACAATGGCATACAACAAAATATCAAAGTTCAAATGATGCAACCAACCCGCAAATTCTACGGTATCTGATGATACATGTGCGACTAGCGGGCCGTCTGTTAAGATATCGTCGCTGGTCATAAGTCCCGAGGTTAACTGCACAAGTATTAAAACAAAAAATGCAATCACCATATAACTGCCCGCCGCACCATGACCTGCCTTATGTTCATTGCTTGTAAATGACTTAATTGCAGCAACAGGTGAATGAATAAGCGCAGACAGCTTTGCTGTTTTGCTACCAATAAGCCCCCAAACAAGGCGTGTAATAATAAGCGCTAGAGTGAAGTAGCCTGCAGCAAAATGCAGCTCTAACATACCCTCTTCAGCACTAAAATAGAGTGTTGCGATGGCCGCAACTAATAACCAATGGAAGCTTCTTATAAAGCCATCCCATACTTTAACTTTAGACATTGTAACTTTCCCTTTAAAAGACGCTTATAACTTGCAGATATGAAATTTCAGCAACGGGTTCGGCTATACATTATTGCAAACTTCAGTTATTTTGACACACCTCTATTTCAGCCGTTTTGATCTGAGCCATAACAACAAACATGAGCGATAAGATGCATAAATCAACAATAAGAGCCTTGCTAAAAGGATTTTTCGACATGCTCCCCTTATGCCTTGCGGTGTTACCTTGGGGGATTTTATGTGGTTCGTTAGCTGTTCAAAATGGCTTCAGTGCTTTAGAAACACAAGCTATGTCGTTGTTGGTATTTGCAGGCTCTGCGCAGCTAGTCGCAATTGAATTAATGGCCGGCAATACCCCTTTGCTTACTATATTGTT
The DNA here is from genome assembly GCF_021532595.1 of Pseudoalteromonas sp. OFAV1. Taxonomy (NCBI): domain Bacteria; kingdom Pseudomonadati; phylum Pseudomonadota; class Gammaproteobacteria; order Alteromonadales; family Pseudoalteromonadaceae; genus Pseudoalteromonas; species Pseudoalteromonas sp. OFAV1. The sequence goes on along the minus strand of NZ_JAKGBG010000050.1, from coordinate 24,227 downwards.
TACCACACTCATTATTAGCTCGCGGCACTTTCTATATGGTTTAGCTATTCGCCACAAAGTCATTGATCAACCTTTTCGTTGGCGCCTTCCTGTTAGCTTTGTACTCACGGATGAATTATTTGCGTTTTCGCACCATCGCAAAGCCTACCGAACAAAAGTGCGCCTTATTTACGCGCTCAGTGCAGGGTTTAGTTTTTATATTGCGTGGAATATATGGACTTTGCTTGGCATAGTCGCGGGAAGCTTACTGCCTGACTTAACAGACCTTGGGCTTGATTTTGCCATTGCTGCCACATTTATTGCCTTAGTTATTCCAGGTGTAAAGAACCTTGCTACGTTGGCTACTGTGCTCACCGCAGGCGTTGTCGCTACGCTTTTAAAAAGTCAAGGCTTTCAGCTATGGTTAGTGACTGCAGCGCTAATAGCCATGACAGTAGGTTATTTAATTAGTCGCTGGCAAGCAAAAGAGGAGCATACACTATGATGACCAGCATTTTATTGATGGCGTGTATTACCTTTTTCACACGTTACTTATTTTTGCACCGCGCATTACCGTTTAAAGTCGGCCCGAAAATGCAGCAATTTTTAAGTTTTAGCGCCCCAGCGGTACTTACCGCAATTTGGGTACCCATCGTCTTTATAAATGAGGGAGAGATTAACTTAGATTGGCAAAACCCTTATTTAAGTGCGGCTGTATTAGCCATCATTGTCGCATATAAAACACATAACATTTATTACACCACGCTTGCAGGCATGGGGCTATTTATCATTTTAAGTTAGTCTTTTTTGTCGCTAAATTTGTACTTTTGGCCTTTCAGAGCAACATACTTTGAGTTTAAAAAACTGACATCAACTCTAACACTGCTCACAGTTGGCTATAAGGTATAAAGTGTGATTAAAATTTATACTTTTATACATCTCTAAAGCGGGTTAGAATTAATTCAACAATAATAATAAGTGATACCTATGAGTGAATTTTATCAACTGAGTGCCACCAGCCTTCAAGGTCAAACTATTGATTTTAAAGACTTTGAAAATAAAGTCGTTCTAATTGTAAATACGGCGAGTAAATGTGGCTTTACCCCTCAGTATGAAGGCTTGCAAGCACTCCACGAAAAATACCATGATCAAGGTCTCGTCATTATCGGCTTTCCATGTAACCAGTTTGGTAAGCAAGAACCGGGAGATGCTAAAGAAATAAAAGAAGGCTGCCTAATTAACTATGGCGTTAGCTTTTTAATGATGAGCAAGGTCGATGTAAATGGCGAACATGCCCACCCAGTTTTTAGATACCTAAAATCAGAGTTACCTGGGTTTATTACCCGCAAAATAAAATGGAACTTCACCAAGTTTTTAATTGGTAAAGATGGCAAAGCTATTAAACGATTTGCTCCTTTAACAAAACCAGAGCAGATCGAAGCTGCGATTATTGCTGCATTAAACAAATAAAATCACATGCCAATAAGCAATAAAGAGGCAAAATGCCTCTTTATTTAAATTTATGCTTAGTCGTTCATGTACTCGTCAAAGTCGTCTTCGCCTAAGTTTCTGCGTAAGCGTTTTTGCTCAAGATAATCTTCTAGCTTCTTCTTAACGCGTTGCTTTTTTTTGTCATGTTGATTACGCCCAACCATTTCGTACTCGTCTTCAACAAAATCGTCATCTAGCGCATCATAACTAAATGTCTTACCCACAACCCACTCCATAAAGTGTTTGAGACCAATTTCACAAATTTAAAGTTTGCTCTGTGAATTGGCAAAGTTTAAAAAGCTCAGTGATTAATTAGTATGTAAAAAACCACCAAAATAAAGCCATATCGCCATGCTAAATGGGTGATATGTCAATATTGTGAATAAATAGCGCTAAATTCGGATTCTGAAAAGTGAGAGTTTTTTATCGTTTCGATAAAACCCATTTATGCATGTTTATTTTTTAGTTAATTTGACCAAATTTTAGTTAAAAATTTAATTCTCATAACTTCTAACTACACTTAATAAAATGATAACCCTATGAAATAAAATAAAAATATAAATTTGGCATTAAGTTTGATTATGTCTAAATGTCATTTCAAACAGGAAAGAAAAAAATGAAAAAGTTATTGTTAGTAAGTTCTTTATTTATCGCTACCAGCGCAATGGCTCATAACGATAATGATACAAATATTTCATTCAGCGGTGAGCAATGTGATGTTGAATTTAAAAATGATGTACGCATCACACCAAGCGAGTTAGAAGTATACACAGCCGATAATCGCTCTATGAAAATCATCGATCAGCACACTTTGTATATCGATGGTCAAAGCGTATCGCTTGATGCTTCACAACAGCAAGCAATTGCAGATTACTCAGACAGCTTACGCAGCCAACTTCCTGAAGTCGCAAATATCGCACTTGATGGCGTAAAAATAGCAGGCGTAGCAATTGAAGAAGTGTCAAAAGCCTTCAACATTGACGGCCTAAACGACATTTCAGAATTAATGGACGATATCAGCGTAGAAGTGCAAAACGCCTTCTATCAACAAGGTGCGTTCACAATGGGTCAGCAAAATTTTGAAAAATTTGGTCAAAACTTTGAAGACCAATTCGATGAGCAAATCGAATCAGCAGTTGAATCAGCCATGATGCAATCAATGGGCAGTATTTTGGTCGCGCTAGGCTCTGAACTTTTAGGTTCGGGTGGCGACATGAATGAGTTTGAACAACGTATGGAAAACATGGGCGCACAAATAGAAGCGCGCGTTGAAACACAGGCAGCTCAACTTGAAGAGCGTGCAGATGCATTATGCGGCAGCTTTGCTGATATCGCTCATAAAGAGCAAGAGTTAGTGGCGCTAGTACCAGAACTAAAAGAGTATCAACTTTTTATCTTCAAACAAAACGCAGAGTAATGAATTAACATCCCTGAACCAAAACACTTGGTCCTTTCGCGCAGAGCTTGCTCTGCGCTTTTTTATTTTTTGGCCAGCACAGTAAGTTGCGATAACGTTTTAATCGACTGCTCTAAATTTTCAGACCAAGGCAAGCCATAACTTAAGCGAAAACAGCTACGGTACTTTTTACCCGCTGAAAATATCAGCCCTGGAGTAATACTGATCCCCGCTTCAAGTGCCAAATGAAATAATTTTACCGCATCATATTGGCTACCAAGATCAACCCAAATAACACAACCCCCTTGCGGGTTACTTATACGCGCACAGCTTGGCATGTGCTGCTGCAAACACCAGATCATACGCTCTTTGTTGGTACTTAAGCGCTGTCTTAGTAAACGAATATTACGATCGTACTCGCCAGTGGCTATAAATTCATACAAGGTCCACTGATTAATAAGTGGCGCAGAGCAACTAAGCGCCCTTTTATAGCGCCTTGCTTGTTCAGCAAACTTACCGGCAATGATCCAACCAATACGGTAACTGGGCGCAGCTGTTTTTGAAAATGACGCGCAGGTGATCACTAAACCCTTTTTTGAATAAGCTTGTGCAGGAGTCGCTCGCTTAGCTGTAAAATGTAGGTCGCCATAAACATCATCTTCAATAAGCACGACATCGCGCTGCTCTAAAAGTGCCACCAATTGTTCACGCTTGGCATCAGGCATAAAGCTGCCAACCGGGTTATTTAATGAGGTAGAAAATACACACGCTTTTATATCATGTTCATCGAGTGCTTGAGCCAAGTCATCTAGCCATATTCCTTCATCAGGACACAGCGGTATTTCCAGTGCCTTTAAACCTAAGCTTTCAATTAATTCGATAATGCCAAAATAGCAAGGCGACTCGATAGCAATAACATCTCCGGGTTTAGCGACACACTTAAGGGCTATCGCCAACGCCTCTTGAGCGCCATTGGTGATCACTAATTCATCGCTATCAACCCCAATGCCGAAGTCTAAATAACGATGAATGAGTTGTTTTTTAAGTGGTGCAAAGCCATCCATCGGACCGTAATTAATTGCCGATGCCCCAGCGAGTGTCATTACCCGACGCATGGTTCTTGCCAATGCTTTATCTGTCGGTGCAGCGGCCACAGGATTGGCAATACCAAATGGCACCACATTAGCTTTGTGGATAGCGCTATATACCTGTTCTATTAAGCCTTGTTTGTTGACCGTGGTAGGTTCTCGACTCAGCCTGACTCGCTTTGGCCGCGACTGATTTAATTGTGAAGACTTTAAAAAGTAACCTGACTTTTCTCTGGCTTCAATGAGCCCCTGTCCTTCAAGTAATTGATAAGCTTGTTTTACCGTCGGAATACTAATATTAAGCTTGTCAGCCATTTTTCTGAGTGAAGGTAATTTTTCACCTGGTAATAACGAGCCTTGCAAACAAAGATCTCTAACTAACTGAATAACTTGTTGATATAAGAACTCACTGTTACTACGACTGATTACTTGTGACATAGCCCACCAAACTGTATAGGTTGCATTTCTAGTTTTCTGTATATGTTAAGTATACAGAAGCGATTTAAAATGAACATACTTTCAATTTTTAGGTACTAACTATGAAAAGCGCTGCTCTCTACCTTGCTACAGTACTGATCTGGGGATCGACTTGGCTTGCTATTGAGTTTCAACTGGGTGATGTCGCTGTTGAGGTCTCTTTATTTTATCGCTTTGCCATTGCAGCCATTTTAATGTGGGCCTTTGTGCTCGTAAAAAAACTTCCTATGCAATATTCACTGCGTGATCACGGCTTTTTTGCATTATTAGCTTTATTTAACTTTGGTTTAAATTATTTAGTACTGTATTGGGCGCAGAACTACCTTACCTCAGCAATGGCTTCAATTGCCTTTTCGATGTTGTTATTGATGAACATTATTAACACCCGCTTGTTTTTCGCAAAGCCAATTGCGAAACGAATTTACTTTGGTGCTCTGCTCGGCGTAATGGGTATTGCAAGCTTGTTTTGGCCACAAATTCAGCAGTTCGACTTGAGTAATGGTGCGTTGGTCGGGTTACTACTTGCGCTATCTGGGACCTTTGTGGCTTCATTGGGGAATATGGTCAGTGTTCGAAACTCTCAGCGAAACATTGGCGTACTTCAGGGCAATGCCTGGGGTATGTTATACAGCGCTGTAGGCCTAGCAGCGTATGTTTTAGTAAGCGATGTTGAGCTTACATTAAATGCCCCAACCAGTTATTGGGTATCGCTTTTCTATTTAGCTGTGTTTGGTACCGTAATCGCATTTGCTTGTTACTTCGCACTACTTAAAAATATTGGCCCTGAGCGCGCAAGCTACGTAATCGTATTATTCCCACTGGTTGCAGTGGTATTAAGTACCTTATTTGAAGGATTCGAATGGCAAGCGAATACCTTTATGGGCTTTAGCCTAGTGTTATTCGGTAATGCTATCGTGCTAACTCCAACTCGACAAATTAAAGCATTTTTTGCTGCACGTAACCTACAGCAAAAAAGCTCCGTCCCCAGTTAGATGTGGCAAGGTCACCTCTAACACCAAGCGCTGGCAAAATATGCCGGCGCTTTTTTATGGCACATGAAAACGAAGCGCTTGTTTATGCACCTTAACTTTGGCTGGTGTAAAACCAACGAGCTCTCCATCAGCCTCAATACTAAGCCCTTTGGTGGTTACTTCCGCAGTTGTTAAACAGGTATATTTCAGCCTTTTTAAACTATGATGTTTCACAAGTAGTAAATATAAAAAGCTAATCAGGTTTTTCAACAAACCATCTGCTGGCATGCAGTAACAATCAAGCTGACCATCATTTAACTTTGCCCGAGGAGCAATCTTTAAGCCACCACCAAAATAATGATGATTAGCAAAAATCGTCGCTAAATTACTGTAGCTAAGTGGTCTACCATTAAATTCACCCTGAAGTGACCGTGCCTGAAATGAAAATAGCTGCTTGATACCTTGCCAAGTGTAGCCAAACGAGCTAAAACTTCCAGCTTTGTTTAATTGAGTTACCACCTCAGCATCAAAACCTATCCCCGCTACATTGATAAAATAACGCTGATTTATTTGCCCAATATCAATGAGCTCAGTACGGCTATTGAAAACAGCGTCATGCCAAGCTTGCTGCTTGCGCGCAAAGCCGCGAGCAAAATCATTACCAGTACCTGCAGGAATTAAGGCGATAGAACAATCGCTCGTCATTAATGCATTAACAGCTAAATGTAGCGTCCCATCACCACCAATTACCACAACTTGTGTCTGGCTTTTAGCTAAAAGGGCAATATTAGCGCAATCTTGAAGAAAATTGCCTATGGTTAAATATAACTCAGGCTCAATCTGTCTTTTTTTACATTCTTTTAGTAGCCAATCAACACTATTTTTATGATTTTTTTTGTCACTTGGCTTTATTATTATCAACATTAATGGCACTTCTTTTCTTGCATGGTAAAAACACCACACTCGTTCAAATTATATTAATCTGAATAATTAGTCACTTTCTTACTCTAAAAACGCATAAATCAAAGTAACAACAATTAAAAACCTTTTATTTACTGACACTTCAATACAAAAACAACTGCATAAGCATGCAAACCTCTGCAGATATAAAAACTTAACCCCATGTTAATAAAAGACTTTCGGATTAGAAAAAGTTATCCGGCAGACTCAATTTTTATCGTTTTATTTTTGTTCAGTTTGGTTGCAAAATACTCACGTTTTCAACCAAACACAACCCGGAGCAAAGTAATGAACCCAATTAATACATTAAACCAAAACGCAGCAGCTCATGTTGCCGTAAAACCAACAAACCGCAAAGCAAAAATGTTGGCAAAGCTTAATCGCTACGGCAAAAAGTTAGCACTTGGCGGCGCAGTACAACACAAGTAACCCCCAACCATGGTTACTTTATCGGTGCAGTAAACAACCAACCACTAACGAAGATCCTTCTTTAGCTCCTCCGTTTACTGCCCCAACCCTCTTCTTTTAAGTCAAAAACAGCAAAAAATTAAACCTTTTTACAAAAAACGCCGTTATTACGCTCAAAAAACAAGCAAACAAACTTTTTCCTATTTACACAGCCGATTCAGCTAAGTATTATTCTCGCATCACGACGTGGAGAGATGGCAGAGTGGTCGAATGCACCGGTCTTGAAAACCGGCAGGGGTTTGTAGCCCCTCTAGGGTTCAAATCCCTATCTCTCCACCACTTATTTTTATTTGTTGATTAATTTCAGCAAGTTACAATCAGAATTATGCGTTGGAGAGGTGGCCGAGTGGCCGAAGGCGCTCCCCTGCTAAGGGAGTATAGGGTTTGTAGCTCTATCGAGGGTTCGAATCCCTCCTTCTCCACCATTTTATTATTTAAAACCGCTTTTTAGCGGTTTTTTTATGCCTAAAAAACTTGCACACTTCAGTTAATTTCATGCATGCTAAATGTATATATATTAGTCAAAGTGATTAGTGCTATGCTCCGTTTTGCCTCTTTCGCTGCAGCCTTGTTGCTCAGCTTTTACAGCCAAGCCACGATCTATAAATGCATGATCGATAATGTTGCCACATTTTCGCAGCAACCATGTGGTAAAGATGCCGAAATAGTTAATATCACTCCACCACCCAAAACCAAGCTACCACCAGAAAAAACGCAAGAGACAAATGAGCTAAGTGTTGAAAACTTTCTCAAAACCAAAGAAGCTGATCGCGAAATTGAGCGCTTAAAACTAGAAAGTAAAGAATTACAAAAAAAGCAAAACGAGCGTATAAAAAAAGTGTACGAAATGACCCAAGATGCTGCAAATAGACTAGGTGCAGAATCGATCGATGATGCCATTAAAAAACAAAGTGAGCGCATCAATGCCTACTATAACAGTCAGTTAAGTATCATAAATAAGCAGATTGAAAAACTAGAAGAGAGTAAAAGGCTACTTACAGAGAAGCAAGACTTCTAACTTACCTAAACTGGTCAGACATGCTATAACAGGGTTTATTAAATTATTAAGGCCTTATGTAGCAATGCACATTCATACTTTAGAAGGTTATATTCAAAACATCTATTTGGTTGAATATCCAGACAAACTAATGCTGCTTGATGGCTGTTGCCGTGCCGATGTTGATACCGTGTTTGATTATATCACCGAGCAACTAAAGCGCCCTGTTACCGACCTAAAACTAATTGTAGTTACCCACATGCACCCAGATCATGCCGGTGGTGCGCATGCATTAAGAAAGTTAAGCGGTGGCAAAATAGCAACGTCGAATGCCCCTGGGCAATGGTATAGAGGTATTGATGGCTTCTTAATGCATTTAACCGATATCGCTTTGGCTTGGTGGGTTGCGGGGAGGTTAAATAAAAAACGCCACAACCTTTGGTACAGCCGCCATTTAGATGCAGATTATTACCTTGCCACAGATGCAACTCTACCGGGCTTTGACGATTGGCAAGCACTGCATAGCCCAGGTCATACCGACCGAGATATCAGCTTATACCATATTCCCAGCGAGAGAATTTACATTGCTGATTTACTGGTAAAAGTAAAAGGGCAGCTCGTGCCACCCTTTCCTGTTTTTTACCCAAAGCTGTATTTAAACTCTTTACTGATGTTAAAAGCCTTACAACCAAAACGGATTATGTTTGCCCACAGTAACGAAGTGGGTATTGATGACATCGACTTTGAGCAAATTTTAGCGCTGGTCCCCGAAAAACCAATGACGCACTGGCGTTCAGTCAAAGCAAAAGCCCGACAAGCACTTAATTTAAAGCGCTTTTCACAGTCTTGATAAATGTATCAATATCCTGCTGATCATTATAAATATGAGCAGAGACTCTTAAACCCAAGTGACGCTCATCAACAGCGATATTCGCTGCAATAAGCGCAGCTTTAACAGCGGCTTGTTGCTCGCCAAAATGCATAATGGCCGTTCCAGAACATTTGTCAGCCTGTATGGGTGAGCGCATATAATCAGCTAATTGATCATGAAACTGCGCGAGCATAGCTAAGTTATGAGCACGTACTTTCTCAATACCAAGATCAGCAAAGTAATTAATACTATGGGATGCCAAAATATAAGGTGCAACTGAAGGTGTGCCACCCCAAAAGCGCAACGCGGTTTGATGATAAGCAAAGTGCTTAATATCAAACTCAAACGGATTTTGATGAGAAAACCAGCCAACATCTTGTGGCTGACAAAGTGATAGCTGCTTGCTGTTAACCCATAAATAAGCAGCACCCGGCCCACCACATAGCCATTTGACACTCGAGCCCAACATAAAATCGGCATCAAGCTTAGTTAAGTCGACCTCTAAAATACCCGCAGACTGCGCAACATCTAGTAAGCTCAATGTGTTGTGTTGCTTTGCGATATTGATAATTTCGTTAATAGGCGCTTGCTGACCCGTGTTTGAATAAACATGGCTAATAAAGACTAAATCAATATCATTTTTCGCTAAATATGACTGCCAAACCTGCGCACTGGTTAGGTCTTCATGCTTACCAATAAACACGATTTCAGCACTTTCCGGTAAGGCTTTTTGCATTGCAAAACCCATGCTTGGAAAATCACTTTCGGCCATCAACACTTTGCAATTTTCTTGTTGAAGTCGCGGGTGCGACATCAAAAGCTTTGTTAAACCACTCGATAAGTTAACTTGTGGACAAAACAACTCACTGTGCGAGTTAAATAATTTAGCGAGACTACTCGTAAACGCCTCTACACCTTGCAACCACTGTTGCCATGGCTCTTTATTTTCATTTTGCCAAGCTGCAAAAAACTGCTGATGGAAATGCTGCTCAGCAGATTTTAATGGTCGCCCAACAGAGTGGTTAAGTAAATAGCTGCCTTGTGGAATTACAAAATCGTCTTTATTCATTACTTAATCCACTGTTTTAACTTAGTTAAATCATCGAAACGGGTGCGAATATCATCCCGTTTTGCTGCCGCACGGCGATCACGTAACTGCTCTAATGAGTTAAGTAATACATGTAAAGGCGGTCCACTGGCAGTGACTTTATCCATATGTTGTTGCTGCATTTGCTGTGAAGGCTGCGCAATGTATTTACTGACCAATTGATTATGGTGACCAATCGCAGTATCACCATGCAGTTTACACACTTGAATAAACAGCTTTAAGTTAGTTTGTAGCCACTCGCTATCGCGCTCAGCTTCTGCCGCTAAGAAGTCATCCATAATACTTGTCATACGCATGCTCTCACGCAGGATCTGCTGATCTTCAGGCATCATATACAAGAATTTATCCACCAGCATTTGCGAGTAACTAGGTTCATTAGCAAAGCAAAGACCAAGTAATAAATCGATGACATTAATGCCCGCAAAATCACCGGCATTCGCACCTCGATATACCTCTTTACCTACTCGATAAGGCTTGTAATACGGGCGTACACAATAGAAAAAGCGGTCTGTATCAAGCTTGTTGTACAACGTATTGTTCGACTCAATTACATCAAGCAGTGCTTGCTTTGCCACGGCAAGTAAATCTGCCGTGATAGGGTGCGATATTCCTAACGGCTGAATTTTTAATAAAGCATCCGCTGCACGCTTATACGCTAAAATGCCCTTGGTATTATAATCAACAAAGATTTTCTCATCTTCAAGGTCAGTAAAGCGCTTATACAAACCATCAACCGCTTTGTTGTGGGTGGTTAAATGCGCCGTTGCAAAACGCGGGGTAACACCAATAGATGCACCGATGTGCATTGCCAATGCAGAGGCTTCAACAAGGGGTGAGCTTGTTTCACGAGAAGGCTCAGTGATCTCATGTCGACGGCATGCCGCCATATACAAGCCAACATTACCTAATAAGTCGAAAGCGTTATCAAACCCTTCATCGGTATTACCCTCTGCAAGTAAAGCACGAATATGCTCATTACCTTCTTGCTCTAATTGACGCTTAAGGTGCTCACCTACCCCCTCTACATTCGCTTTATCGTCTTGTTGCCAATATAGTTTTTCTAGTTCGCTATTGATCTCAACAAAACGAGTGCGAAGCCAGCTATCAAATGCCTTGGTGTTCTCAGTCACAGGCTCACTCCAAAATAATTATATTGCGATAATGTTAACAGAGTTCAATGAGTGCTAATCGCCAAAATATAGACTAGAATCCACCTAGATTAGTGAAAATCACTCAAATTAAAATGAAATTAGATAAAAAAGACCAACAATTACTTAATGCTCTACAAGACAATGCAAGAACTTCTGTCTCAGATCTGGCACAGTCTGTTAGCCTGTCAGATACCCCTTGCCTGCGCCGCATTAAAAAGCTCGAATCAGCGAATGTGATCAGTGGTTACCATGCTGCAATTAATCCTAAAGCGGTTAATTTAAACGTGTCTGTGTATGCCTTTGTACGCTTAAACCAAAACTCAGTTGCCGCTGCTGAGCAATTTGAACAGCAGGTTGAGAAGCTTGACCATGTACTTGAGTGTTCTGTTATTTCAGGCAGTTATGATTACCTGCTGAAGATCGTTGCCGCTGATTTAGAAAGCTATGAAAGCTTTGTGAAACATAAATTAGGTAGTATTGATTGTATTGCTAACATCGAGTCGACAGTGGTCTTAAAACAAGCGTTCACTAAGCGTCATTTACCGCTCGCTTGACGCACCTTGCTTGCAAATAAAACATAACTCGATAAGCTAAAAACAGGCTTTAAAAGGACGCTTAAAATATGAAATTCATAAACTTAGTTGCTATCTCTTTGGCCATCAGTGGACTATTTAGCAGCCCATTAATGGCACAGCAGCAAACCTGCCTTTCTCAGCTTGAAGACCAAGCTTTGATGATGAAAAGTAAGCGCGAAGGACTGTTTAGAGAGCCATTACCACGCAGCCATAGCACCTTTAGCTATAATATCGAGCAAGCATTTAGTGACTATTTAACCGCTGCTTACCTTGAAATTAGCAGTGAAAATCCGCGAGCGAACTTACCATGCCCAGTTTATACCGATACCTATCAGCAACTTGTTGCACAAGGTTCTCGACCTGCTAACGCAACAATTGCCGATTTAATTAGCCCATTCGAACTTAAACAGGCCGATAGCCGCAAAGCTGTACTTTTAATCCATGGTTTAACCGACTCTCCATTTACCTACCATGACCTTGCACAGGTGTATTATCAACAAGGTTATACAGTTCGCACAATTTTACTGCCGGGGCATGGTACTGCCGCAGCAGCTTTACAAGAGGTTGATGCTGATGATTGGCGAAAAGCCAGTGTGTATGCCATTGAGCGCACATTAAAAGACTTTGATCAGGTAATATTAGGGGGCTACTCAACGGGTGCAGCACTGGTTGTTGATTACTTAACTCAAGCTCCTGTTGATAATAAAATTACTGCTGCGATGTTGTTTTCACCAGCAAGTGAGCCACACAATAAAAACGGTTGGTTGGCCAAATGGGTCGATGCAATTCCATTTGTTAATTGGATTGATAAAGACGCGGATCTGGATTTTGCTAAGTATGAGTCGTTTCCATTCAGTGCAGCCTCAGCTAGCCACGAAGCAATGAGCCGTATTAGCCTTGATGAGCTTCGTTATCGTCAACTGCCGAATGTCGCAATATTTAGCACCTTTAGTGATGTTGACACCACAATAGATAATCAAGCGACCTTTAAATTACTAGCTAAACTGCACGACCCAAAAGCGCGTAAAAATAACCAGCTTGATCGGCTAGTTTACTACGGTGACGACGATAATATTCCAGCCAACTTTCCTGCTGATTACCACATAATCCGTAATGACTGCGATACCGATGACTGTAAAAAGATCAAAGGGATGTCACACATTGGTATCGTTAATAAACCCAGTAACCCTTACTATGGCCGTAAAGCTCCGTATCGCAATTGCGGCAGCTACTTAGATGACGATAAGCTTTATACAGCCTGCAAATACCAAAAAGACATCGTGATGGGTGAGCGCACAGCCGAAAATTTACAAGCACACAAACCCTTTGCACGACTCACGTTTAACCCTTATTTCGATAAGCTGGCTATGCATATCAACAACTTCATCAAAGATATAGAATCGGCTGCACAATGAGTGAGTTTAGTCACCGCTGGTTTAATCAAATAAGCGAGATTGATGCCGCACTTTGGCAGTCATTTTTTGATGATACACCCTTTACTGATCATGCTTTTTTAGCGGCTCTAGAACAAAGTGGCTGTGTGAGTGAAGAGTCGGGTTGGCAACCCATGCACTTAGCAATTTACCAGCAAGAACAGGTCATAGCCTTACTACCGGGATATCTAAAACACCATTCTTATGGTGAATATGTATTTGACTGGGCTTGGGCTGAAGCTTATCAACAGCATGGCTTAGAGTATTACCCTAAATGGCTTTGCGGCGTGCCATTCACGCCTATTGCAGGGCAACGAATTAGTATAAATCACAATGACTCCGCAAAGGTCTATGCGTATATTCAGCACATACTCACAGCAACAGCAGCGCAGTTAGGCTGGTCAGGTTGGCATATAAATTTTTGCCACCAGCAACAAGCGACTGCATTAACTAGCGACACCGTAATGCAACGTCATGGCGTGCAGTTTCAGTGGTTTAATGAAGACTATAAATGCTTTGATGATTTTTTAGCTTCACTCACCGCAAGAAAGCGTAAATCGCTCAAAAAAGAACGCGCTAAAATAACTGAACAACAGATAGTCATAGAATGGCTCGAAGGTACTGACATCAGCAAGCAGCATATGCAGCAATTTAGTCATTTTTACCGCCAAACCTATTTGAAGCGCTCAGGTCACAATGGTTATTTGAATACCGCCTTTTTCGAATTATTACAGCAGAGCATGGCCGACAAACTGGTGTTAATGTTCGCTAAGTATCAAGGGGAGGTGATTGCCGCCACACTCAGTTTTAAAAATCAGAATTGTTTATATGGTCGTTACTGGGGAACAAATTATGAGCTTGATAGTTTGCACTTTGAGCTTTGCTACTATCAAGGCATTGAGTACTGCATTGCCAACAAACTTAAACAGTTCCACTCTGGCGCGCAAGGTGAGCATAAAATAAGTCGCGGATTTAAGCCCGTATATACCTATTCACTGCATCATATTCAGCACGGTGATTTTGCAGCAGCCATTAATGATTTTATTCGCAGAGAACGCCAACATATGGCGCTCTATAAAGCACAATGCGAAAGCTTACTGCCGTTTAAACAGCAATAATTGGTTGTTCGCTGGCATTTGCACATCTTCAACAAAGGTTAAGCCAGCTTGCTCTGCAAGTTGGCAAATCGCTTCAAAATCACGAATTGCACTATTAGCATCTTGCTGTTTTAAAAAAGCATCAAACTCAGCATTACTGGCACTGGTATACTTACCTTGATACTTAAATGGCCCATAAATACATAACTTTCCTTTAGGCGCTAAATGCTTTGCTACCCCTTGAAAAAAGCGCTCCACCAGTGGCCAACTAATAATGTGCATCGTATTCGCGGTGAAAATAGCATTCACTTTATCAACTGGCCAAGGATCATTAAGATCGAGTGTGAGTGGTGCATGCAAGTTAGTTAGTGCAGCTTCTTGATGCCATTGTAATATCCCAGGGTGATTAACCTCACGATCACTACAATGCCACTGCAAGTGTGCTAAATGCGTTGCAAAATGCACGCTATGTTGCCCGGTACCTGAGCCAACCTCTAATACATTCGTTACATCAGAAAAGAACTCTTTTAATACCTTTAAAATAGGTGACTTATTGTTTTCACAGGCTTGAGAGAAGGGTTTATCCATACAAATTAATGCACCATGTTTGGTAATTAGTGCACAACAGTAAAGCAAAAATAATCACTAAAGTCGCGGGTAATTTATTAGATAAAAATATAAAAACAACAAATTCAAAAGCTTATCTATTTTTGTCAATATTGGTACAGCTTATGCTATTTAATAAGTGAATTAATCAATAGGAGCAACATTATGTATATCTCACCCTACACCGCTGTAGATGCAGCACTTGCAGCCAGCGAACGTGCTGAAAGCGAAAAAGCAGCCTTAACTAGTTGTGACGACAGAGCAACCGTTATCGACCTTCTTTCTCAATGTAACAAAGAAAATGTACAGGCGCCGAAAAAACATGAAACAGACCAGATTTTTATTCTCGGCTACAATTAATCACACACAGTTAATCCATTCAGTCTTAGCTACACTAGATAAGACTTGCACTAAAACCGATTAGCTGTAATGATAACTATTATCATTACAGCTAATCGGTTTTTCTATGCACTCTCACAATGCTATGCTCCAGTATCAGCGGCAAATGAAATGTGTTTGCCAAAGACCAGGGCTACATGCCCCTGCACTTGTTGCTAACTATGTTGAAGCGGGTTTGAACATTGCACGCTATTACGAAAAACATCACAACTTTATTTTGCAAGAGCTGTATCTAAGACGCACCTTTCATGAACTACTTGAAAAGATGTGTGATTCATTAGTGCATAATGCAATTCGTAAACAATGTTTGGCCCAGCTTTATAAACCGCAACTTGCGCTAAAGCGTTACTACAAAACTCATAACTGTATTGAAAAGTATTTCAGTTTGGAGCGAGAAGCGTGCCTTCTCAGCCAAGAATTTAACCCGATTTAGGAGTGTTTATGAGCCAATTTAGAACCGAATCAGATAGCATGGGTGAACTACAAGTCCCTGCCAATGCTTTGTATCAAGCTCAAACGCAACGTGCTATCAATAATTTTAAAATTAGTGGCTTAGCCATGCCTAAGCAATTTATCACCGCCCTTGCCTACATTAAACAAGCTGCCGCGCAAAGCAATGCAGCTTTAGGCCATTTGAGCCAAGGTAAAGCAAAAGCAATTGAGCAAGCATGCCAAGAGATCATCGACGGTAAACATTTTTCAGAGTTTCCAGTTGATGTATTTCAGACCGGCTCAGGTACTAGCTCAAATATGAATGCCAATGAAGTTATTGCAACACTAGCGAGTAAATTTGCTGGCGAAACCATTCACCCCAACGATGATGTGAACATGGGACAAAGCTCAAATGATGTGATCCCTACTGCGATTGCAGTAAGTAGCGCCATTAACATCATTTATGAACTATTTCCTAAACTCAATAAACTCAGTCAAAGCCTTCAAAACAAACAAGCCGAAGTGGGTCATATTGTGAAAACTGGCCGCACTCATTTAATGGATGCTATGCCTGTGAGTTTTGCACAAACATTGGCTGCATGGCAGTTACAAGTGGATCATGCAATGGCTGGGATTCGCCAAGCACTTGAGCGAGTTTGTGAACTTGCGCAAGGTGGCACAGCCGTAGGTACCGGTATTAATGCCGACCCTGCGTTTGCCGGTGAGTTTTGCCAACACTTGAGTGAGAATGTCGGTATTCGCTTTAGCCCAAGCAAAAACTTCTTTTACAACATAGGATCACAAGACGCCATTGTTGCGCTGTCAGGTCAGCTAAAGGTACTTGCTGTAGCACAAATGAAAATAGCCAATGACTTACGCTGGATGAACTCAGGCCCTCTTGCTGGCCTTGGTGAAATTGAGCTTGAAGCCTTACAACCGGGCTCATCAATTATGCCGGGTAAAGTAAACCCTGTGATCCCTGAAGCGGCAGCTATGGTCAGCGCACAAGTCATTGGCAATGACGCCACCATTACAGTGGCTGGTCAAGCTGGTAACTTTGAGCTCAATGTGATGCTACCTGTGATTGCCTTAAACATTTTGCAAAGTATTGAACTGCTGGCGAATAGCAGTGAAGCACTGGCAGATAAAGCGATTGCCAGCTTTAAAGTAAACCAAAGCAATGTTGATAAAGCGCTCGCTAAAAACCCAATTCTGGTTACTGCGCTTAATCCGGTGATCGGCTATAGCAAAGCGGCAAAAATTGCCAAATTAGCTTATCAAGAAGGTCGTCCTATTATTGATGTTGCTGCAGAGCACACTGATATTTCGCGCGAAGAATTGAGTGAATTACTTGACCCTGCCAAACTAACCCAAGGTGGTTTATAGAACTTTTATCCTACTGTAGCTCTGTGAATACAGAGCTACTTACTGAAAGCTAACGTTTTTATTGCTCCACTTTGAGCAATGTGTATGATAGTGAGTACTTATTCAACGATTTTTAGGTATGTTATGCGCTATCCTCTATTGGCAATTTTATTTCCTGTGTTATTAACTGCGTGTTCGGACAATAATGAGCAAGCCGAATCAACGGCAACCAGCAATAAACTTGTCGAGGCGCCAAAAGCCGTTGAAATAAAAAACGCTGAGGAAGTGACCAAAGCAGCCCCAGATAAAGCCACTATTAGCTCTGCCCACGAACAACTTAAACAGCTAATCGATGATCCAAGCTGTGATAACAGCAGCCAATGTAAAGTATTACCTGTTGGTAGTCGCGCCTGTGGTGGGCCAAGTAGCTTCATTGTTTATTCAAGCAAAACAGCTAACACTGCTGAGGTTGAAAAACTTGCAAAAGACATCACCGCCCTTGAAAAGCAATTTAACGCAGCAAACGACATGATGAGTATTTGTCAGCATCTAACCGCACCGGGTGCGCAGTGTTCTGAGAATACTTGTGTTAGAATCGAAGGCTCAGCGGCAAGTGTATACTAAGGAATAAGCAATAATGGTTCGTTCATCGACTTTTAAGAAACTTTTCATCACCACAACTGTGTTAGCAAGTATTGCTTTAACTGGTTGTGAAACAACAACGTCAGGTAGTTCTGCACGCGTTGATTTAGGTGATTTAAATGATCAGCTGAACGATATCGTTAGTAATAATAGCTGTAATGCAAGCTTTCAATGTAAGGTGTTAGAAGTCGGTGAACGAGCATGTGGTGGCCCAAGTCGCTATGTGGTCTATTCAACGTTAAACACCGCACAAGAACAAGCGGAGCAACTTGCAGAGCGAATTACAGCGGCTGAGAAGTCATCTGAGCAAGCATTAACCGTTAACGATTGCTCGCCAGTCCTGCCGGTACAATCGCTGTGTATTTCACAGCAGTGCCAAGCAATCGAGATTAAGTAAACAATGCAATAAGGCCGGATACTATCACCACGCTGATGATACAAATCCCGGCCTTATAAATGTACTTTACCTGCATTGTATTATGCACCCAGTAAGCGTAAATGTAGCGAACAAAGTAACTTGCTGCAGTGCCAAATAATGCAAAAATAACTAAATACGCAAGTAAAATAATATCCAAAGTCATGTCACTTCTTTAAAACATCTAGTCTCAGTGTAAGGGCTTAAAGAAGTAAAGGCAAAACCTTAGCTTTTTTTACTGTGCGCAATGAGTAGTTCTGCCACACGCTGTTTCACAGCTCGCTTATCATCAGCAGCAACACCAAACCGCTCAGCCAATAGGGCAATTTCTTCATCATTTAAGTTAAACGATAAACGCTGTCTGGTTTTTTTCGACTTAACGTCGAGCTCCAAAATCTTACGTATCATATCTGATGGCGTAAGCTCTTGGTCAATGGCTTGCTTCTTAATTGATTTTTGCACTTCAGAGCTTAAATCAAACGCCATTTGTGTGGCTCTAACTGCTTGTTCCTGACGCTGCCACTTAGCTTTTGCATCACTCACTTGGCATCCCCAGGAAATAAGTCAACAATATCGCTAATTGGTCTGGTTAACGTCAGTGATACCTCTGTTTCACCGCCTTCCCAAATTTCAATATTTAAACTATGCGATTCATCATCAGAGCTTAAACAGATCATTTCACACGGCTCACCGCCCTCGTCTTCATAGCGAGGTAAAGGCTTATTGCGGTAGTCCTTATTATGGAAATAACACACATAAGGTGCTTCTGTTTGTTTGTAGCTCGATGCTAAAAAGTGACTAAAACGTTCTGGGCTATTTTGTACATTAATTGCCGTTAATTCGTCTTCATCAAAAATACGAGCGAACTCATCAAGAGTAAAAATTTCATCAACATCATCGCGTTGAATTTTGATCGCAAAGTGTGCCCACTGTTCACCGTCATCTGACTCGATTTGCAAAAACACCACTTGGCCCGATTCGCTTTCGAGTACCAACTCATACTCTGCACTACGTTGATACTGATACGTTTGCACATCAGTAACTCGCAAAGTCTGTCCTTTTAACCAGCTTGGGTAAGCAAACGAATCAATCACAGTTAACATATCACCAACGAGTAATTGGCTTGGATCAGTAAGCTGACGCTCTGGAGCTTTTTTAGATTTAAAAAAGTTAAACATTGGCTGACTCCTTGTTGAAGCAAAAAAGGTAACCCAGTGCGTGGGTTACCTTTTGTCTTTCCGTTAACTAATTAGCTATTTTGTTTTGCTTTAATACGCGCCAAAATATCCGCGCTTTTCGGGTTCGTATCACCAATACCCGCTTCAGCCATTTTCGCTTTTAAATCATCGCCGTTAGTGTCAGCTTCTAATTGCTTAGCCGCACCTAACTGGTCTTGGCGGTCTTGCTGGCGTTGTTTAATACGCTCTAGAGACTCACGTGCTGATGTCATTGATGAGCTATTCGTATTTAGCGTGCTGTTTACAGCCATTGTTGCTTGCTGCACACTTTCTGTCGTTTTAACCATCGTTAATTGGCGTTGGTTTTCTTTAATCGACTTTTCAGCTTCTTTAACTTGCTGCTTTAGTTGCACAATGTGGTTACTAAAACCAGCTAACACTTCTTCGTGCTCTGCTTTCTCAGCTTCAAAATCACCGATTTTTTCTGCGATTTCTAATGCTAGCGCTTCGTTGCCTTTTTCAAGCGCTTGGCCTGCATACGCTTCATGTTCAGCAATTGATGCATCTAGTGCGCTAATTTTACGTTTCGTTTGCATCTCTTTTGCCATTACTTCAGTCAGGCTTTTTTTTGCACGTTGTAAGGCATTTTGTGCATCAGCAATTTCTTGTTCAAAGATACGGATACCGTTTGCATCAACAATTGCTTGTCCTGCTTCACGAGCGCCACCACGTACAGCTGTAAATAGTTTCTTTAAAATACTCATAATCTTAACTCCAGAAATTGCTAATTAATCGTTTAAATAAATGGTCACGGCTTCAAGCGCATCAATCGCATTGTCTGCCAGTGTTACCAACTCATGGGTAATATCATCAAACGATGAATTAACCGATAAGGCGCCAAAAATAGCGTACTTATCATCAATTTTTGCAAATGCGCTTAATGGAATTGGTACATTTAAACGTAGTAACGTTTCGTTTAACTCATTACGCATATCTGCTTGTACTTCGTCTTCAGCAAACAGGTAGCTAATACACAGTAATTGCTCTTCTGTTTGAGTAACAAAGATAGGTAACTCATCATTCCCATCGACGATAACTTGTAACACATCTTGCTCACCTTCGTTGGCAATCAAGAAAGACTCAAAGCTCACACCTTCTGTTTCAAAAGAAGCCAGTTTGATTGATAGTTCATTTAATTCCATGTCTCACCTTTTTACGTTTTGACATATTATGTCTGAGTTAAGATTTGCATAGCCGACATATTATGTCAACTATAAAATATCAATTTTTGTACAATTCGGTTTCAACTTGCCACGCTTGACGGTAATAATCATATAAGGTTCCAGAACCTAATCTATTGACTTCAATCGTGTTTACTTGTTCAAAAAAATGATTCGGAAATACAAAAGAAGCCAATAAATATTCTTTACTTACCCAACGAGATGGCACAGGTAATTCGTTAATTTCACGAATTCGCTGACTTGCTGATTTGCCAGCAGTGGTCGCGATTGTCCAACCCCATTGACCAAACGAAGGAATATTTTGTTGGTATTGCTCAACATAACCAAAGCCAGCAGCTTTCATTGTTTTAGCAATACTTAAAAATGCTTTCTTCGCATGATAAGGCGATGTTGATTGCACGGCCACAGCCCCGTCAGGCGCCAATAGCTGACGCACATGATTATAAAAATAATCACTGTACATCTTATTGAGATCAGGGTGATTAGGGTCTGGTAGGTCAATCAAAATAGTGTCAAAGCGCTCACCTTTAGCAAGCATAGCTTCGACTTCTAAAAAGGCATCTGCAATACGAATATCAGCGCGAGGATCGCTCATAGAGTGATTATTAAGGGTTGTTAAACGTGTTCTGATCTCATCTGGCGCATCATAGTCACCTACATCATTGCCAAATAAATTTAACAGTTGACCATCTAAATCAACCAAGGTGACATGCTTTACAGGCCACTTCAAAACATCACGAAGTGCCAACCCGTCACCACCGCCGATGATCAATACACGGTCGTGGCGATTTGAAGCCAACATGGCAGGATAGACAAGCATTGAATGATAAATTTGCTCATCCACACTTGAGAACTGTAAACGGCCATTTAGATAAAGATCAGTAATTGCATTCGGCTGATTGCGACTCAAACGCTCAGTTAACACCAAGTGCTGATACTTAGTTGCTTGCGAGTAGATGACTTTATCTTTGTATAAAACATTACTTAGGTTTTTCATCCAGCTAGTGCCAAGCACAAGCACAAACGCAAAAAACACCAACAACAGTCCATGACAAATTAACAGTAGCTTAGCGAAGCGAACATGTTGATGATAGCGCCATAAGAACACGAGACCGGCAATAATATTAAATAATGCCGTCCAAGCTGCTGCTTGCATAATTGGCATCGCGAGCATAATACTCACCCAAATAGCAGCACCGACACCGGCACCAATATAATCAGCCCCGTAAATGGTACCCGCATTGTTTTCTAAAAAGCGTCCGTAGACTTGCTGACGAATACGCGCAATTAGCGGGATCTCCATACCGATTAATAGCCCAAGTAATAGACCAAACACATAGGGCAAGAAACGCGACCACTCTTGCAGCTTTTCAAATACATAGCCGTTAAGTACGGTATCTGGAGGCAGGTTAAAAATTTCAGAGAAGATATGTGGTAATGAATAACTGACAGCGATAACACTCGCAATCGCTAAAATACAGCCCATGCCGACCAAAGCAATAATGCTCTCAAGCCAAGCAAAAGCAGTAAATGCATCTTTAAACCAACGCGCTAAAAATGCACCGATACCCATAGCGACAATCATGGTGCCAATCATGGCATAAATGGCACTCTCGACCGAGCCTAAGACACGACCTGCATAATGAGATAGAAGGTATTCATAAATAAGGCCGCACCCAGCGAGTACGGCCATAACAGTTATTAATAGGAAATCATGCCCAAGTAGATTGGCTCTACTTGGGGCGCTTGTTGTAGTAGACACTAATTAGGCACCTAACAAGGTTGCCATAGTCGAACCAATCGCAAATGAAACCGCTGCTGAAATAGCGGCTACACCTACGTTCTTCTGACGGTTCACTTCGTCTGAAATATCACAACCAGATAGGATGATTTTGATAGTCACTAAGTGTAGTAAAATGAAGGCAACTAAACTTACCGCTGCACTTAATGCCCAGTAACCTAAACTAGCTACAATATTGTCAGCCGCATAAGGAGCAATACCTGATGCAGCAGTTAATGCCAATGCACTTCCCACTAAAAAGCCAGCGTAACGAATACCTACCGCTAAGTTACCGTCAATAACCGCCTGTTGTAAGCAATCACCACTGCGATTAGTGCGCTTGAATAACTGCACTCGATATTGGCTGATCAGTAGCATCGCAATGCTGCCAATTGCAAAGGCCGCGATCACGATTGGAATACCATGCCAGCCTTCGGTTGCCACCCAAAATAAAGCTGAGCGAATCACAATAGCAACACTCACTACATGACCAAAATCAATCAGTGCCGCAGTTGCGTTACCTTTTACGATTTCGTCATGCAGACTCACTTTACGAAGCGCTACCTTGTCTTGGAAGAAATGACCAAGCTTAATAAGCACAATTGCCATCACACCATAACCTAGCATTTGTAATGCTTCTTGTTGCAAGGTCGGTGCAAATGAGCCGCTGCTTACACCACTAAGAACAATTGCAAGTGCCACAAGCCCCGCAGCAAAGCTAATACCAAAAGCAAAATTGTCACGCTCTGTTATTTCATCATTAGCGTGTAAGTTAGACACCCAGCCTTTGATAAATTTTAGGCTGACAAATAAAGCGATAATGATTGCAAAGTCGATTGCTAAAGCTTGCAACGACCAAGTTGTTATTCCATTAAATTCATACATATGTTGTAACTCCGGTGGTTATTCTTTTCACTACTTACCGCGGCTAATGCCACGTGATGTTCTGCTCGAGCTGTTGCGTAATGACCCAGAGCTTTTACTGTAACTACTGCTAGAAGCATAGCTACTACGTGTGCGTGGCGGCGTATAGCTGCTACGGCTTAATCCAGATGCACCACTGCGCTTAGTGGCATACGGACTAGTGAATTGTTTACCTTGGCGTTGATAAGACTGACGAGTTCGCGTCTCTACAGTCTGTTGTGCTTTAATCTGTTTTGGACTCGAATAACGGTAACGGCCATAGTCATTGTAATAACTGTACTTTCTATGACGGCTCCAGCGACCATATTCAACTCGGTCAAATACATCACCCAACATGCGATACATTCCATACCAAACCCAAAAGCTGGTACCGCTGCTGTTAGTTTGCCACTGCCCATAGTTAGGGTTACCAACTAATTGGTTACCAACGCTTTCTCCTTCAGCTGCTTCACTAATTGCACCAACCCGCGCTAGTGAGCCCTGCGACATATCGGCAAGCATATTAATAGGATCAGTCAGCGCATCCTGAAATAAAGATGGCTTGGCAGCATCACGAATAAGATCAAGTTGATGAAGGGTATCTTCATAAGGGGGTATTAGATAAGTAGACTTAACATCTGCTAAACGTTGTTTAAGACCTGAATAAATAGCCCCTTCACGAGTGGCATCAAGACTAATTACTCGCGCGATCTCAGAAAGTTGCGGCTGCTGCTCAGCAAGCACCTGTCCGTATTGTTTAAGTATCGTCGCATTACGCAAAGAGCCATTATCAAGCGCTGTACCAAGCTGATTTAATTCAACCTCAGCTTTTTCTATGGATTGTTGTATTGTTTGTTTAAGCTGCTCTTCTTTCGACTCACAGCCCATAAGCAAGCTTACCAAACAAAACAGGCTAATAAGTTTCCAAGCTTTTATTTGAGACATTCATGTCACCTGATTGTGGTTTAAAAACGCAAATAGTTTTACATAGCTCAGGTACTAAACCAAGATTAAAATTGCAACAAAGGGTAAATTGGCTTGGTAGGTTGAACAGGCCACGTTGTGTGGATAGCTTAAACGCAAAAAAGCCCGACTCTTTCGAATCGGGCTTTCTCTAATTTGGAGCCTGGCGATGTCCTACTTTCACATGGCAAATGCCACACTATCATCGGCGCTGTTTCGTTTCACTACTGAGTTCGGCATG
>NZ_JAKGBG010000049.1:0-33955 GCF_021532595.1 Pseudoalteromonas sp. OFAV1 | reverse complement strand
AAGCACGACCTACAAAACATCGTAGGAACGGCTTCAGCCGTGAATCTTTGGATGTTTGGCTTTAAAGGCCTCTGTTGAGGGATTATATTGATGTAGGTCGTCATTTATGGCGACAAAACGTTAAATACTTTTTAAAT
This sequence comes from Pseudoalteromonas sp. OFAV1, assembly GCF_021532595.1. Taxonomy (NCBI): domain Bacteria; kingdom Pseudomonadati; phylum Pseudomonadota; class Gammaproteobacteria; order Alteromonadales; family Pseudoalteromonadaceae; genus Pseudoalteromonas; species Pseudoalteromonas sp. OFAV1. Next base: position 33,818 of record NZ_JAKGBG010000049.1, on the reverse strand, counting down.
GACGCGCTAAAGCACGACCTACAAAACATCGTAGGAACGGCTTCAGTCGTGAATCTTTGGATGTTTGGCTTTAAAGGCCTTTGTTGAGGGATTATATTGATGTAGGTCGTCATTTATGGCGACAAAACGTTAAATATTTTTCAAATGACGCGCTAAAGCACGACCTACAAAACACCGTAGGAACGGCTTCAGCCGTGAATCTTTGGATGTTTGGCTTTAAACGACTCCAACACCGAAGGTGATATTGGCGTAGGTCGTCATTTATGGCGACAAAACGTTAAATATTTTTCAAATGACGCACTAAAGCACGACCTACAAAACACCGTAGGAACGGCTTCAGCCGTGAATCTTTGGATGTTTGGCTTTAAAGGCTTCTGTTGAGGGATTATATTGATGTAGGTCGTCATTTATGGCGACAAAACGTTAAATACTTTTTAAATGACGCGCTAAAGCACGACCTACAAGAGAGCGCGCGAAACAAGTTTCACGCCTACAAGGTTAAACTTGCTAATTTACTCACTCTTCGCCGGCTTTTTCAAAATCTTGTCTTTAAAGTCAAGTACTTTTCCAATACCAGAACCTAGTTTCATAAGGCTTTGAAGCTGTTCAGGGCTTAAGCGTTGTAGCTCTGCAGACCACTTGGTTACAGTTTCGAGCAGGTCGTGAATTTCTTGCATTTGCTGCTGAGCAAAGCGCTCATCATCAGTGTGGGCTTCTTCTAAAATGTTATCGCGAAGCAGGCTAAGGGTTGGGTCTATCTCGCGCTTTTTACGCTCTTCGAATACGCGGTTGGCCATATCCCAAATACTGCCAGCAGGGCCGTAGTATTCTTTACGGTCTCCCGGAATATGGTGCACTTTAATTAAGCGCCAAGACTGTAGCTCTTTAATGCCCATACTTACGTTTCCGCGCGAGATACTTAAGGTATCGGCAATTTCATTGGCGGTCATTGGCTCTTTAGTAATGGTTAATAATCCACACATTTGACCAATGGTGCGGTTAAAGCCCCAACGGCTACCCATTTCACCGCAGTGCATAACAAAAGCTAAGTTTTTTTCAGATAGGCTCATAATTTTTAGTATTCAAAAATTTCAGAAATTAAATGCTAGCACGCTCGGGGTATAACTAAAAGAAATAGCCACTATGCAATCTGCTACTACTAAAGTGTAGATGCGGCCAATTTTAAATTTAAGTTATTGAATTTAAATAATAGTTTAATTAAATGCCGCAGTGATTAGCTATTTGATGTGGATCAATAATAGTGACAGTTAATAAGTTTATCGTATAGGCTGAAATCTAATAATACCATGGAGGAACGTTATGAAAGCTGCAGTAAATAAAGAGTACAAAGGTAAATTAACTATCGAAGATATCCCATGCCCAGAAGTGGGAATTAACGATGTGCTAGTTAAAATTGCCGCGTGTGGGGTGTGCCACACAGATTTACATGCTTGTCATGGAGATTGGCCAGTCAAACCAAAAATGCCATTAGTACCGGGCCATGAAGGGGTAGGTACTATCGAAAAAGTAGGCGCAAACATTAAACACTTATCAGTAGGCGACCGTGTCGGTGTTCCTTGGTTATATAGCGCCTGTGGTCATTGTGAGTTTTGTTTAGAAGGCAAAGAAACCTTATGCCTTGAGCAGCACAACACAGGTTATTCAGTCGATGGTGGTTATGCGGAATACTGTGTAGCCCATGGTGATTACGTGGTTAAAATTCCTGAAGGATTAGGTTTTTCAGAAGCCGCACCACTATTTTGTGCGGGGGTTACAACCTATAAAGCGCTTAAAGTGACTGATGCAAAAGCGGGTGATTGGGTGGCAATTGTTGGTGTTGGCGGCCTAGGCCATTTAGCGGTGCAATACGCAAAAGCAATGGGCTTTAATGTGATTGCCGTTGATACCGGCGAGAGCAAGTTGGCACTAGCCAAAGAGCTTGGTGCAGACATCACCATCGACTTTATGAAGCAAGTGCCTTCAGAAACCATTTTTGAACAAGTGGGTGGGGCACATGGCGTTGTGTGTACTGCTGTTTCAAAACCCGGTTTTGAGCAAGCTTATAAAAGCGTGCGCCGTGGCGGTAAATGCGTACTTGTAGGTTTACCACCAGAAGATATGCCACTACCAATTTTCGACACCGTGTTAAATGGTGTGTCTGTTGTAGGCTCTATCGTTGGTACGCGTAAAGACTTACAAGAATGCCTCGACTTTGCAGCAAAAGGGAAAGTTAAAGCCATTATTGAAGAAAAACGCCTCGAAGATATCAACGATATATTTGACGACATGTTAAAAGGCGATATCACAGGCCGAATCGTGATGACGCTTTAAGCTAAGTCAGTTAACGCTGTCAGATTTTTTTGAGTGATTAAATTGAATCTGACATTTTTCCATATGCAAAAGCAGGGTACTGTAACTAGTTATTGCCCTTAGATAAGTTAACGTAATTGCTCTAAGGGCGGCTTTGAGCGATAAGCGGTCATTCAGGGGAGCCGTCATTGATTTAGTAAGAATAAGCTACTTTAAGTATAATATTTATAGCTATCAATAGTTTTCACTATTTGCTATTAGTATAAGCTCACAAAATAAGGACGCTTTCGCGCTAAAAAAGGAAAGTGTCCACTGATAAATTTGTTATACCCCTAAGCGTAATAAGTGAGATTATGAGTATTAAATTTACAAGAACTGCCAGGACATCAAACAGTGAGAGTTATGCTCTTTTCCAAGACGATCATAATGTAGGCAGCTTAGATATCCACTTCAGCGACTGTGTATATGGGACGTTGATATTTACGAAAGAGTTTTCAAATGAAGAACACCAAGAAATTTTTGCTCGAATAGAAGATGAGTTAGTGGATCCTGTCCCACGAGCTGACTTTATCTTTTCTGTATATCAGGGAAAAGAGATTGGAATGTATTCTGATTCCATTACAGAAGAGGACCGCGCATATGAACCAGTTAAAAAAAGAGACCTTGAAGACATTTCTAAGTTAGTAAAATCAGCAGTGGGTAAAAAAAGAAATATTCAAGGTAAGTTGACAGAGCATATTTCAGTAGAGTTCTTTGAGTCTTTAGGGTACAGAGCTAAGCGTGGGGATTCAGAGCTTGATCATATGAAAATTGACGTAGTCGCTGAGTCTGATGAGGAGCTGGTTTTAGTACAAGTTAAATCCGGTTCTATTGGGTTAAAACAAATTGAAAATGCTGTTGAAAGCATAAGTAAATATCCTTCATCAAAACAAAACGTGGCTGCATTCATAGCGAATGATTTCCCAGTTAGAGCAGAAAGCCTACGAAAAGCACTTGGTTGTAAGTATGGAATGCAAATTCAGTATTATCATACATATCAAATCCTTAAAAATTTACCAGAATATAAAAGCTCACTTTGAGTCGGGGTATAACAAACTTTTTAAGAGTGATTCGCAAAGCTTGGCATTTTTCATCCTATCGTTGTGCTTTGTCTTTAAGGAGGTATTCTTTACTTTCAATGGTTGCGAAAATGTTATTTATCTAAAGAAGGAATTATTGATGTTTAGATAACCTAGCAGCTCTTAATGGCACATAATTACCTGTCGACTCTAATGCATAACCGCCCAAAAAAAGCTACTACTCAAACTCGCTCTCATTAAACAAAACAAAAAGCGCGACCCAACTAAGCCGCGCTTTATGCTATCAATTCACAATTAAAGTGTGTAGCTAAAGGTTAATTTAGCATTACGCTCTTCTCCTGGCATACCGCCTAAGAACATTGCTTTTGAGTAATAGGTTTTGTTAAACAAGTTATTTAGGTTTAACTGTAGTTTCCAATCATCTGTTTGGTATTGAATAGCGGCGTCGTACACCGTGTAGCTTGGTACGTAGCCATCAGGAATACCAAACGAGGTTGAGTTAGTGCTGCGGTCATCAACATATTGCACGCCTGCGCTAATTGTAAGTGGCTCGGCTAAATCAAACCATTTAGCGTCATAGCTTAACCAGCTGCTTGCTGTTACATAAGGCACACCTTTTTGGCGAGAATCAAAGCTTGATGAATTTGGATTTTGCTTATCGCGGGCGTCTTGATACACCGCGTTTACGTTAAGTTTCCATTGCTCGTTTAAATCGGCATTTAAATCAAGCTCAACACCTTTGGTTTGCTCTTCACCATCGTAAAAGCTTTTTGGTACTGAAGCATCAGATACACCGGCTTCGTAATCTGGGTTGGCATACTCAAGGTTTGTACGGGCACTATCAAATACCACAAGTGATGCTAGTAGTTGATCGTCAAAGGCTTTTACACGCATACCAATGTCGTTACTGACTGACTCTGCGTCATCTCGGTCTGCTTCGTTACCCGATACACTGCCAAGCACACTGTAAGCTGTACGGCCTTTAGAGTGGTTTACAAAGAACGAGATATCATCGCTCAGTTTGTAGGTTGCACCTAGGTTATAGGTCATACCGCTGTCTGATGTATCTGCTTCTGGCGTTGGTTCGGCGGCACTGGCACGGTAGCGCGCATCAACACCAAAATGTTCGTAGCTTTGTTTAATACGGTTAAAGGCAACGCCTACTCGGGTTGTGAAAGTGTCGTGAATATAGGCAACATGTTGAATACCCACACCCCAAGCCTGAACCTTTTTGTTGTAATCGCTGGTTTTTAGCGGGTCGTAATCAAAAAAGCTGCCTTCGCCCCAGTTCGGGTTACGAATATCAAAAATGTAAGGTAATTGACCTTGGTAAATAACCTCTCCATCTTTGTTTTTAATGACCTTGTCGGCATCGTAAATTGAGTATTGTTTAAAACGAATATCGCGGTCTTCGTAGTTGGCGTTTACAAGTAGTTCGTTATCAATACCGGCAAAGCTAAAGTCATAACGCAAGTCAGCAAAGTATTGCCATGATTTTTCGTCTGCTTCTACTTGGCGGTATTCTTGGCGACGCGCTGCAAATGGGTAAAGTACGTCATCAACCACTAAAGGAGCGCGCGGGTCGGCATTGATCACGCCATTACGGTTCCAATAAACATAGTTATAAGCACCCGTTTGGCGGGCAAAGCTCGATTCGTAATTACGGTATTGTAGTTGCTGATTTAAAAATAAATTATCAGTAATAAAGTAGTTATGGGTTAACTTAAAGCGCAGCTCTTCGCCTTCGTTGTCATTTGCCATTGGCGAGATAATACCGTTATGACCAAAGGTATAAGGTGTTAAGCCATCATTTGCTGCCAGTGAGTCTGCTAATTGTTGGCGTTGCTGTTCGGTTAGTTGCAGGCCTTTTGCTGTTGCATCGTTAATTAAATCGGCAGCGGTTACTTCACCTGCGGTTTTACCATTCACTGAGTCGCTGTTAAAAATACGAATAGGGTGGCCAATTGAATCAACAGCAATGGCATCTTTGATATAAGCGGCAGAAATCATGATGTCTTGTTTGTCGCTTAATACGTATTTTAATGCGCCATAAATTTCATCTCGGTCGTCTTTTAAGTCGCGATAGCCATCGCTGCGAGCGGTTTTAGCGTTAACGCGATAAGCAAGGTTTTCGGTTAATGCTGCTGTGCTATCAAAGCCTAATGAGTAGCTATCCCATTGACCAAGCTCAGCATTAACGGTGTGTTTTTCAGTGAATTGTGGTTTCTTTTCAATAAGGTTGATAACACCGCCTGCGCTACCCATACCATATAAACCCGTTGCAGGGCCTTTAAGTACTTCTACAGATTCAACATTGGTCATTGAGCGTGTTGGGTTAAAGGTGTTACCTAGGCCTGCACCGCCGTACATGCCATCGTAAGTATAGTTTGCACCTAAACCGCGGATCACTAAGTTATCGCCAATACCGTAGTTATTACCGGCTTGGGTTACACCACTGATGTTACGCACTAAGTCTTGTAAGTTTGTTGCGCCTTGCGAGTTGATAAGCTCTTGATCAACAACTACAACCGGGGCTGGTGTTTCCATTAGGCTCATATTTGATTTAGTAGCAAGGCCAGAATCAAGTACTACACGGTTTTGTTTGTCGTATACGGTAATACGTTCAACTGAGTCTAAATCGTTGGCGTTTGCATTGAATGCGCTTAAGCAGGCTAGGGCTAAAATTGAGTATTTATATGTCGTCATTATAGGTAAATTGTCGATGTTTTTCGGCAATGATAATGCGAGTTGTTTTCATTTCAAGTTTTATTTATCTGTTTTAGGTAGTTTCTTCATTTGGATACAAGTTGTTAACAACTGGTTTTATGGTTGGTAATCTTGTTTACGATATAGATATAAAGGAAGATTGCTGACTTCACTAATGCAAAGCCAGCATAATAGCTTATTTAAAAACTTTACCGTCTTTCATAACAAATTGTACATCTTCAAGTACTGCAATGTTTTCAAGCGGATTGCCTTTAACGGCGATAATATCGGCTAAGAAACCGCTTTTGATTTGCCCAAGTTGATCATCCATTTTTAGCAGTTTAGCGCTATTGATGGTGGCAGACTGTAAGGCTTGCAGTGGTGTCATACCAAATTCAACCATACGCGAGAACTGCTTCGCGTTATCGCCATGAGGGTAAATCGCTGCATCAGTACCAAACACCATGTTTACGCCAGCTTTTACTGCACGGCTAAAGCTATCGCGTTGCTTTTTAGATACTTGGCGTTCTTTATTGAGATTTTCTTCTGCAACCCCGTTTTGTTCGCCAAAGGCAAGGGTGTATTCAGTGTTGTAAATATCCATTGAGAACCAAGTGCCGTGTTTTTTGGCAAGTTTAATGGCTTCGTCATCGACAAAACTAACGTGCTCAACACTGTCTACACCAGCAACAATGGCTGCTTTAATACCACTGGTACCGTGCGCATGGGCTGCCACGGTTAGGCCACGTAAATGAGCTTCGTCAACAATGGCGTTCATTTCGTCTTGGCTATATTGTTGAATACCCACTTTTGTGCCTTTTGAAAATACCCCGCCTGTAGCGCAAAACTTAATGGCATTAGCACCGTACTTAATGTTTTCACGTACTTTAGCGCGCACAGCCCATGGGCCATCAGCAACGCCTTCGGCGGTGTATTTCATTTCTGGTGGTAAACGGTTGTTATCACAGTGACCGCCAGTAACACCTAAAGACGGGCCAGCTGCCCAAATACGTGGGCCAACAATATCGCCTGCGTTAATGCCATCGCGTACTGCAATCACGCTGTAGCCTTCTGCGCCTAAGTTACGCAGCGTTGTAAAACCTGCATACAGTGTTTTTTCGGCAAAGTGTGCCGCTTTAATCGCTTTACGCGGAATCGATTGACCAATTCGCTCACTGCGCGGCACGGTAGGATCGCTCGTTAAATGCACATGCATATCCATTAAACCCGGCACCAAAGTCAGTTCTAATAATTGAATGTGCTTATCGCCGTCTTTTAAGTTTGGCTGTTTATTGCTTTGTACAGCTGTAATTTGACCATTATCTATACTAATAAGTGGTGATTTAATCAGTTTACCTGAATTTACATCTACCATGGCTTTTGCCGATAAGTAGGTGGTTGCGTAGGTATTTAGAGAGGTTAGGCAAGCTAGGCCTAGGCTAATAGCGAGAGCTGTCTTTTTCATTTTTATTCAAAATTGGTAAGTCGAGACGTCACTCTAGCAATCAGCTTGTTAAGTGTAAATAAACTGCGATAAGTTGCAGCGCTACTTGCTAAATAGGGAACTAAACCCTCATAATTTAAGCGTACTTAATATAAGGGCAGGGAAAGAATGAAAAACGTAAAACTAGCACTACTTAGTTCGGCGGTGATGTTTGCATTACTTGGTTGTAATGAATCAACGCCAAGCAACGAAAAAGCAACGCAGGCAGTAAGCAAACAAGCACCAAGCGCAACGTCAGCCAAAGAGCAACTTGATACATTACTAGCAGACTACTTTGAAGCAGGCTTAAAGTTTAATCCAATTGGCGGTACTTACATTGGTCGCAGCGAATATAACGACCAATTTATTGCACCTATTAGTAAAGCAAACCGCGACGAGCAGCTTAACTTTGTTAAAGAATACAAAAACAAACTAGCAAATATCGACAAAGCGCAATTAACAGGTCAGTCATTATTGAGCTACGAAATTCTAGCCCGCGATTTAGACCTTGCGATTGAAGGCGCTCAGTTTCCAAGTTACTTAATGCCAATTAACCAAATGGGCGGGGCGCATAATACCTTTGCTGCTTTAGGCTCTGGGCAAAGCGCACAGCCTTTTAACACGGTTGAAGATTATCAAGCATTTGAAAAACGTGCTGACGGTTTTATCGCTTGGTTAGACAGTGTTGAGCAATCAATGCGCCAGGGCATGAAAGAAAAAGTGGTTCTGCCTAAACCGCTTGCTGAAAAACTGTTACCGCAATTTCAAACTCATATTGTAGAAAAACCAGAAGAGTCATTATTCTGGGGGCCAATTGCTCAGTTACCTGAGTCTTTCAGCGACGAGCAAAAAGCACAGCTAACAAGCGCGTACACGGCGATGATCAGCGAGCGTTTAGTGCCTGCGTATCAAAAAATGGCTGACTTTTTAGCGAATGAATATATTCTAAATGCCCGTGAAAGCATTGGTTACAGCGACCTGCCAAATGGTAAAGCATGGTATGAGTATCAAATTAAACAGCATACAACGCTGAGCTTAAATGCCGATGAAATTCATGGCATTGGTTTAAGCGAAGTATCGCGTATTTTATCTGAGATGAAAAAAGTTAAAGAGACTGTCGGTTTTGAAGGCGACTTAAAAGCGTTTTTTGAACACCTAAGAACCTCAGATGAGTTTTACTACGATACGCCAGAAGAGTTAATTGCCGCGTACGAAGCAGTAAAAGAAAAAATTGATGCTAAGCTGCCGCAAATGTTCGATATTGCGCCAAAAGCGCCATACGTTGTAAAAGCAGTTGAAGATTTCCGCGCTGAATCTGCTGCGGGTGCATCTTATCAGTCGCCAGCACCAGATGGCTCACGCCCAGGTATTTTCTATATCAATACCTTTAACCTAAAAGCACAGCCTAAGTTTTTACTAGAAACCCTGTCTATTCACGAAGCCGCGCCGGGTCACCACTTTCAAATTGCCTTGCAACAAGAAATTGAAGGATTACCGCTGTTTCGTAAATTTGGTGGTTATACGGTATTTGCAGAAGGTTGGGCATTGTATGCAGAAAGTTTAGGTAAAGAGCTTGGCTTATTTACCGACCCTTATATGTGGTACGGCCGTTTATCAGATGAGCAATTACGCGCAATGCGCTTAGTGCTTGATACAGGTTTCCACGCGAAAGGTTGGACACGTCAACAAGGTATTGATTACATGTTGGCTAACTCATCAATGGCAGAAAGCGACATTATTGCCGAAGTTGAGCGTTACATTGCATGGCCGGGCCAAGCGTTGTCGTACAAGTTAGGTCAGTTCAAAATTCAAGAACTACGTGACTACGCTAGCAAAGAGCTAGGCGATAAGTTCGATATTAAAGCTTTCCATACGCAAGTGCTGATTGATGGCGCATTACCTATGCCAATTCTTGAAGAGAAAATTAAGCGTTGGGTTAACGAGCAAAAGTAGCACCTTTGCGCGCATGCTGGCTTTACGCTAGAATGCGCGCTGTTTAGGGGCTTTGAGTAATACCATGTTAGAAGATCAATTTTGGCTTAAGCGCTCGCTTGAGCAAATGTCACAATCCGAATGGGAAGCCATTTGTGACGGCTGTGGTAAATGTTGTTTAAACACATTTATCGACAGTGAAGACGAAGATGAATTTACCGCAACGGATCAACTTCGCGAGGGTGAAGAACTTATTTTCACTAATATCGTTTGCCAATACCTAGACAACGACACCTGTGGTTGTAGCGAATATGCGAACCGCCAAACCTTGGTGCCTTCATGTGTAAAGCTCACTAAAGAAAACCTCAAAGATATCTTTTTTATGCCGCAAAGCTGTAGCTACCGCCGCCTTTACGAAGGCCGTGGCCTTGCGTCTTGGCACCCGCTACTGAACGGTGGTAGTAAAGACATGATGCATGAGTTGGGTATTTCTGTGCGTGACAAAACAGTAAAAGACTGTGATGTAGACCTAGATGACTTTGATCTATACGTGACCGAGTGGCCAACTAGAGACATTGATTAATGAGCGCCCTTCAAGCAAGCATTGGCCTGTTAAACCCAAAAAGCCCAACCAATGTGGGGGGCGTATTACGTGCCGCGGGTTGTTACAACGCCAAGCAGGTGTTTTTTACTGGTAGCCGCTATTTACGCGCTAATAAGTATCACACCGATACCAAAAATGTGCTTGAGCATATTCCGCTCACGCAAGTCGAAAGCCTTGAGCAAGCAAAGCCTGAAGGTGCCACAACGGTGGTGATTGAGCTTGTTGAAGGTGCAACGCCGCTGCCTGAATTTAAGCACCCTGAAAACGCATTTTATGTATTTGGCCCTGAAGATGGCTCGGTCAGTAAAGACGTGCTGAAATGGTGTGATGAAGTAGTGTATGTGCCAACCATAGGTTGTATGAACCTAGCCGCAACCTGCAATGTTGTGCTGTACGACCGACTTGCCAAACTCGGTGGTATTGAGAGTTCAAACGACACCATTTGTAGTAGTCGAGACACTAACAACTCACTTAAATGGCAACAAAAAAAGAGCGCTAAATAGCGCTCTTTTTAGATTCAAATTCAAAACTACTTTTTAGTAATTTGTACGTTACTTTCAAGGCCAATGCCGTTATCGGTAATGTCTGTGGCAAAATAAACACCGACAGGTTGGTCGCGTAGCGAATCAAGCTCAGCCATTTCTTCATTAGTTAATTGACCCGTTGATGCAATCGTATCAAGTAAAGGTAATAAGATTTTTTGTACGTCGAATGCCATGTTCACAAAGCCATTTTTAGTGACACTTTGCGACTCTAAAGTCTCGGCAATCTGCGCTGACTTATCACCCGTAAAAATCACAATATGATTGCCTTTAAGCGCCATTTTTATATCAAAGTTAAGTGGCACAGGCGATGGAATGTATTCATTGATCAGCACTGCATCACCATTGGCTGGTAGTTTTATGTTCGCAAGCGGCGGTACAAAACCTTGCGCAATTGAATACAAACCATGGGCATCAGTCGCCGATAGGGTAACGATGGCATCAAGCTTGTCTATTTGTGGGCCGTTGTAGTCATCGATAGTAAATGCAGCATCTTGAACGCTGACACTCATGCCTTGTACGCCATTAGCAAAGCCCGACATCATAGCAAGGCCAGCGGTGCTCACTTCTTGCATTTCATTTTGTAGTGCGACAATTGGCCCACAGTTAAACTCAGCTGACTTAATTGCACCCGTTAATGTATTGGCTAGTGGCAGTACTTTTGCTACATCAATACCATAAGCAACACTCATCATTTGCCCGTCAAGCCCTGTGGTATGTTTTGGTACAAAGCCACGCACGGCTTGTAGCGTATTTAGTAAGTCTTGATCTGTGCTTTGCAGTACTGCTTTTACGTCAAAGTCGGCGTAGTCGGTGGTAATACGGGTTTTTGTTGTGCCTGATACAGTCGCAGGCCATTTAGCGGCAATGGCTGCAATGTCATCTTGACACTCAGGTGTTGAAATCATTGCTAATGCGTTTGATTGCTGGGCTTTATCAAGTAGCTCTTTGAGCATCTGGTGTAAGCGAGAGTCTTCTTTGCCTGTTACAGCATTGGCGATACGTTGATGATCAACAAAGCCAACCGAGTTCCCATCAAGCGAGAAAGTTTTAATTAGCTCAGGTAGTTTTTTAGTCTCAGCCAGTGATTGAGCCGGTTTTTCTACGCCAAGGGCAATACGTAAATCTTGATCATTAGTAAGCGCAGTGGTTAGCGTGATGGTAGCCCAATTATTGTGAGTTGATGCAATTAGGTTGAAGTTATCTAAGCCTTCAAGTTCAATCGCAAAGCGCGTGTAACTTACGCCTTCAAGGCTTTCTGTGGTATACGCAATACCTGCTTCATCAGCAGATTGCTTAATGCTATTGATAATACTGCTTTGATCAGCGACCTGAAAACGCACAATCGGCATTAAACCTTGCGCATACATCATGCCTTTGTAGTCATCACCAAAGCCCCAAATCGATTTGAAGGCATCGTAAGAGCTCAGTGATTGTTGGTATTTTTCCATCAGTGATGCAAGGAATAGGGCATTCTTATCATCAACAGTTTTAAGCTCAGCAATGATGGGCGTTAAATCGCTCGTGCCTTTCATTGCATCTGGCATAAGCGCGAAGTATTTGCTGTACGGAAACGGTTTAAGTTGACCATAAAAAACCGCCGTGTCGGCAGGTACGTATGCAAGCTCAGGTAAATCTACATCAACACTGGCTTTATTTTGTGAGTACAACAACGCACCTGCAACAATAGCAATCGCGCCCCCAGCAAGAAGCTTATTATTCATAGGATGAATTCCTTTTTCTTTAATTAGTTGAAAAACATACCATGATTATCATCAACAGTTCTAGGTTTAGATACCTCTTAGAGTGAGAACATTATTTTTGTTTGTTTCAAATTATGTCTGAATTTCATCGCAAATCTTAGTAATAAATAATTGCTCATGTCATTTTGAATCAATAAAAACAACGATAAGGAAAAGGATTTTGCAAGTAAATCAATTTTTTAAAGTAGCAACAACCCTCGTAGCATCGGCTGTATTAGCCGCTTGTAGTTCACAACCTGTTGCGTTGGATCCTGTTATTGGTGATACAGGGCAAGCTTTATCGGCAATTGCACTTAAAAGTGATGTTAAGCACTACGATTTGGTACTTGAGGTATTTCCAGATAACCAACGTATTGAAGGTGTTGCTACAACAGAGTTTAAAGTGCTAGAAGCCACTCAATTTGTAGAATTAAAATTAGATAGCCGCTTTACAATTAATGACGTGAGCTCAAAAGGGGAGGCCCTTAAATATGAACGAGATGGCGGTGTAATTCGGGTTGACTTAGGTGAACAACAAGCAAAAGACAGCATGGTAAGCATTGCTATAGCTTATCAAGGGTTTCCTCATATAGCTAAAAATGCTCCTTGGGATGGCGGTTTTGTATTTTCAAAAACAGAGGAAGGTGAACCTTGGATAGCAACGGCTGTACAAGGTGAAGGTTGCGACTTATTTTGGCCATGTAAAGATCATTTTGCAGACAAAGCAGATAGTATGCGCATTCGTCTAACAGTACCAGAAGGACTGAGTGCGGTGACTAATGGCGTTTTACAAGAAGTGAAGCCAGTTGATGGTAATAAACAGCAGTTTGATTGGCTGTTATCAGTGCCAGCCAGTGACTATAACATTGCAGTTAATATTGGTCCCTATACGCGAATTCAAACCGATTACACCAGTGTTAACGGCGCGACTGTACCCATCGAATTTTGGTCACTCAAAAAAAATGAGCAAAAAGCACGCGAGCTTATCGAAAATGATTTACGCCAACAGGTTATGTTTTTTGAAAAGATGCTTGGTCCATATCCATGGGGCGGTGAAAAGTTAGGTTTTGTTGAGACGCCACACTTAGGCATGGAACATCAAACAATCAACGCGTATGGTAAAAAATACAAACGCGACCCAAATGGTTATGATTGGTTACTGCAACACGAATTAGCTCATGAATGGTTTGGCAACTTAATGACTCATGAGAAGCTCAATGATGCATGGCTTCATGAAGGGTTTGGTTTTTATATGCAACCAAGTTACAGCCTATATAAGTTTGGTGACGCAGCTTATAACCACAGCATGTATAAGTCGTATTTAGGGCTGAAAAACTGTAAAGCCATTGTGCTTGATGGACAAGTAACATCTGACCAAGCGTTTAACTCTGATATATATGGCAAGGGTGGCTGGACATTACACACTCTTCGCTGGCTAGTTGGTGAAGATATATTTTGGCAAGCAACACGTGAGCTACTTTATGGTGTGAACGACACTAAGCAATTGGCTTATCCAATTTCACCGCGCTATCGAAATACCAACGAGTTTATTAGCATTGTTAATCGTTTAACGGGTAAAGACTATCAATGGTTTTTTAATATGTATCTTAAGCAGGCTGAATTACCTAAACTTGATGTTGTTCAATCAGCTAACAGATTGACACTTAAATGGAACAAGAACTCTTTGCAAGGAAAGCCATTCCCTATGCCAGTTCCGGTGCAAATAAATGGCTCGTTACAAACTTATTCTGTTGAAAGTGGCGAGATTAGCATTGCTTTAAAAGCGGGGGATCATGTGGTGGTCGATCCAAATATGAAGGTGTTTAGGTATTTACCAATTATCGATAAATGTAAAACTGAGCAATAGCGAATAAGCCCGGCATTAATTACTTAATGCTGGGCTTTAAACTCAACATTCTTAGGCTAAATCGGCCGCGCTCGGCAATGAAGCAAATGCACCATAGCGGCTTACTGCAAAAGCGCCAGCTTTAGCTGCATAAGCAATGGTTTGTTCGATATTCGCTGGGGTTTGGCAAAACGCTTTAAAGCTTTGTTTGTTTTCACAATGCTGACCAATCTTTGACAGCATACCACCAATAAAGGCATCGCCTGCGGCTGTGGTATCCACTACTTTTGTCGCTGGTGGGCTAACTTGGCCTTTAAAGTCTGCGTGGTAAAAGCTGATTGCTTCGCCGCCATTGGTAACTAGCAAACAGGTTACACCTGCCTTTAAAATGGCATCGATAGTATGCTCAAGAGGCATTTCTTGATGGCTTTTTTGATTTAAAAACTCAAGCTCTTCAAATGACAGTTTTACGATATCTGCAAGAGATATAACATGCCACATTCTATCGAGTGTATGGCGCATACTTGGCCATAGGTTTTCGCGCAGATTCATGTCAAAGCTACAAATTGCACCGGCTTTTTTCGCCTGAGTTAAACCATAAATTGTTGTTTGATAGATGTTGTGCTCAGTCAGACTGTTGCTGCATACATGCATGATGGCGTGATTTGCAAACATTGCATGGTCGAAGTCGTCTACGCTATAAAGTAAATCAGCCGCTGGTGGGCGATAAAAGCTAAATGAGCGTTCACCACTTTCATCAAGTGATACAAATGCAAGCGCTGTTTTGGCTGCATCAGTAAAGCGGCAATAAGATGTATTAACGCTATGTTGATCTAGCTCATCTTTAATAAAGTGACCAAACATATCATCGCCTAACATGCCGCAAAAGCTGGTGTTTAGGCCTAGTTTTGCTGCTGCAACAGCCACATTGGCAGGTGCGCCACCTGCGTATTTGGTAAATGACTCTGGTTGTTTACCATCTGATAAAAAGTCGATTAATGCTTCGCCAAAACACACTAAACTCATTATGCATTCCTCAAGGTTAAGGTTCTTAATACTTCGTAGCAGGCACCCATAGTATGGTAGTCAGTTTTGCCTGCTGGCGATTTTTCGTCACTGTAAGGTTGGTTTTGGGCAGATAAAATACGATACCAAGCACCATATTGGTGATCTACCATATGCTGCCAACTGTACAGCCAAATTTTTTCGTACCATTGCCAATAGCTTTCGTCATTTGTGGCATCAGCGAGTAGGGCAGCTGCCGCTAATGACTCGGCCTGCACCCAAAAGTATTTATCGCTATCACAAATTTGTTTATCTGGTGCAAAGCCATAGAAAATGCCACCATGTTGTCGATCCCATGCAATGCTTAGGGTTTCATCAAACAGGCTTTTGGCGCGCGTTACCAACCAAGGTTCGTCAATATGGCGGTGTAAAATAAGTAACAGTTTTGCCCACTCAGTTTGATGACCTGGCTGAAATCCCCAAGGTCTAAATAAATGCTGTGGGTCATCTTTGTTGTAATCTAAATCGATTTGCCAGTTTTTATTGTAATGCTCCCAGACAAACTGTTGGCTGTGTGCGGCTAGTTTTACTGTAAAGGTCTCGGCAAGCTGTTTAGCACGCTTTAAATAACGGGTCTCGTTGGTTGCTTCAAAACACATGAGTAAGGCTTCGCATAAATGCATATTGGCATTTTGGCCTCGGTAGTCATCTGCATGGCTAAAATCGGCATTTTGTTCGTCTAAGTAGGCATTATGCTGGGGTTCAAAGTAGTACTGCTCTAATAAGTCCCATACCTGCGAAATGGTATTTTTACAATCGCTAATGCCTGCTTTTAACGCAACTGCGTTTGCAAGCAATACAAAGGCAAGCCCGTAGCAATGGTTGGTATCGTCTAACACAGTGACTGCGCCGCTCTCATCTTGCTTTATAAGCCAAGCATAACCCCCAGATGCTTGCTTATGCGCATGTTCAAGGTGGGCTAAACCATGTTTAGCAAGGCTTAAATATTCAGGCTCTTTGAACTCGATATACGCCATCGCGTAGTTAAAAACAAAGCGGGTACTCGATACTAAATGACGGGTTTGTTTATCGTAAATTGCGCCATCATTTTTAAAATACTGATAAAACCCAGCTAAGCCATGGGCTGCATGATCAACACAATGAGGATGATAAAAAGCAAGGATGTCTTTTATGTGCTGTTTAAGAAAAACAGGGCTTTTAAAGTCAACTGTGGCCATGATGTATCAATAAATCTATGTTCGTTTTGCAACTATAGCAGGAAATAAAAATATTGGAACGTTCCTAGTAAATCTTTGTGCTATTTTTGCTTCAATGTGTAGAATCAAGGGTAACTTGTTAACGGAGTGAAAACCACGTGAGTGAAATAAATACAAACCAATCGTTTGTCGCCGATGGTTCGCAGCAAAATAAAAACTACCTGCTACCACTGACGGCAATGACAACCCTGTTCTTTTTATGGGGCTTCATTACAGTTTTAAATGACGTTTTAATCCCGCGTTTAAAAGGGGTATTCGATCTAACCTACACAGAGGCAATGCTGGTTCAGTTTTGTTTCTTTGGTGCTTACTTTATCGTTTCGCTACCAGCGGGTATGTTGGTTAAAAAAATGGGCTACAAAAACGGTGTACTAACTGGCTTAGTCGTGGCATCAATCGGCTGTATGTTATTTTACCCAGCGGTTGTTGTGCATGAGTACTGGTTATTCTTAGGTGCATTATTTGTACTTGCGGCCGGTATTACCGTATTACAGGTATCAGCTAACCCGTATGTTGTGGCGTTAGGTCCTGAAAAAACGGCATCGTCACGTTTAAATTTAGCACAAGCACTTAACTCACTAGGCACAACAGTTGGCCCATATGTGGGTGGTATTTTATTCTTCGGTACAGCGGGTACGTTAGCTGCAAACGCAGCAACCGCTGAGTCGGTAAAAGTACCTTACCTTATGCTTGCAGCAGCATTACTGACTATTGCTGTGGTATTTGCCTTCTTTAAATTACCAGTAATTGCAGAGCATACAGAAGAGCAAGACTGTAAAGCGAAAGGCCACAGCCTAGCTGAAGCACCTCATTTAATGATGGGTGTTGTGGGTATCTTCTGTTACGTAGGTGCTGAGGTTTCAATTGGTAGCTTCTTAGTAAATTACTTTGGTGAAGAGCATATTGCTGGCCTTGAAGAGCATGCGGCTGCAAGCCTAATTGCTTACTACTGGGGTGGTGCTATGGTGGGTCGTTTTATTGGCTCTGCTGCACTGCAAAAGATTGCGCCTTCAAAAGCGTTATTCTTTAATGCCATGATGGTTATTGTATTGCTATTAGTGACTATTTTCACTGAAGGTGATGTCGCGCTTTACTCTGTACTTGCGATTGGTTTATTCAATTCAATTATGTTCCCAACTATTTTCTCTGTTGCAATCGAAAGCCTAGGCTCACTTACTAGTAAAGGTTCGGGTTGGTTATGTTTAGCAATCGTTGGTGGTGCCTTAGTACCATTAGTACAAGGTGTGGTTGCAGATACGGTTAGTATTCAGCAAAGCTTCTTTGTACCAGTGATTTGTTATGCATTTATCGCTTGGTATGGCTTAAACGTTGTACGTTTGGCTGATAGCTGGAAGAAACGCATAGCTTAAATAGCTATTTAATAAAAAACCCCGCACTGAGATGCGGGGTTTTTTATGTTTGTAATTCAGTCTTATAAACAAAGTTAAATGACAAATAGATTTAATGAATACGTATTCAGAATGTATTTTTCACCTGTTTGTTAGGAACGTTCCAGTGCTGTATTTTTAAATTGATCTAATAATTTACTTTAGATGCAGGATTTGCTGCCGTTAACAAAGTAATTGATTTTTATGGAAAGCGTTTATTTTCAATAATGAACGTTTTTTCTAGTTTTAGCTTAAATTTATAAGACAAAGAGCTCTAAATTTGTTAAATATAAATGCGCTAACAACGAAAAAAATAACAAACAGGTTTGTCATGCAAAGCACTCTTAAATTTACCACCAAGGTAACTGTGGCTGCATCACTGGTTTTAGTGATCGTGCTCGGTTTATTCACGATTAACAACTTCATCTCTATGCGCAGCCAAACGCAGGAGCAGCTTTCGCTGGTTCTACAAGAGATTTCTCAGTCAGTGTCGCAAAACATAGCCAACTGGTTGAATGCTAAGTTAGCGATTGTCTCGTCGGTTGCTGACACATATCAACTTGGCGACAGCAAAGAACTGACACTCACACAACTCAACACAGCTGACAAAGCCGGTAACTTCAAAAATACTTATATTGGTATCACTGACGGCACCTTTGTGTTGAACGACCAATCTGTTGTGTTGCCACCCGATTACGACGCTACAACACGTCCGTGGTATAAACTGGTTGAGAACAAAACCAATACTGCATTTACAGCCCCTTATATTGATGTAACAACCAATGAACTGACAATTTCGGCTGTAGCACCAATGCAAGCAAACGGCGTATTTAGTGGTGTTGCAGGTGCCGATATCGACATGAAAACCATAACTAAAATCGTCAACGAAATTGACTTTTTAGGTTTCGGCTATGGTTTTTTACTTGATAGTGAAGGGCGAATTTTAAGCCACCCAGAAACTAAATTTAACGATAAAAACATGCGCGACTTATTTGGCAAAAGCCTGTCGTTAAAATCTGAATTTGTAGAAGTACAGGTAGGTGGTTTAGATAAACTTGTTTCGTTCACTAAAATTAAAGGGATTCAAAACGTTGATTGGTATTTAGGAGTGGTGATCAACGAAGAAATTGCCTATTCATCAGTTGCCTCATTTAGAAATATGGCAGCTATTTATATGCTGATGGGTATTGTCGCGATTGTATTGATGATGCAGTTTTTACTTCGCTATTTAATGCGTCCAATGCAGCGCTTAAACGATGCAATTAAAGATATTGCAGAGGGTGAGGGTGATTTAACTCGTCGCCTTGAGGTCGAAAATAATGACGAGTTTGGCGAGTTAAGCCATTACTTTAATGCGTTTATCGAAAAAATTCATACATCAATTGAGCAAGTTAAAAATACCACCGTTGAACTTGAACGCCTAGTTGAGAGTTTAGTTAATCAAACTCAAGGCACCCTCGACATGTATGCAGACCAAACAAAACGCACTGATAACGTTGCCACCGCAATCAATGAGCTAACATCGAGTGCGGTAGAAATCTCAAATAGTGCTAGTAATGCATCAACGTTAGCAACCAGTGCTAATAGCCAATCTTTACAAAGCCAATCTGCCTTGGCTGATAACTTAGAGGCTATTAATGCTTTGTCTCGTAATATGGAGCAGGCACAAAAAACAATTAATAGTTTAGATGCACACACAGTAAGCATCGGCCAAGTTCTCGAAGTGATAAAAGGTGTTAGTGAACAAACTAACTTACTAGCGCTTAATGCTGCAATTGAGGCGGCACGTGCAGGTGAAGCGGGTCGTGGTTTTGCGGTTGTTGCTGACGAAGTGCGTCAACTAGCCCATCGTACACAACAATCTACTCAAGAAATCGAAGACACTATTTCTCAGTTACAACAAGGCTCAGCCTCGGCGGTAGAGGTAATGACAGCCAGTATTCGCGATAGCGAAAAGAGTGTCGAGCAGGCACGTATTGCAGGCGATAAAATGGCTGAAGTCACACGAGCTATTGAATCAATTGACGACGTAAATCACAGTGTTGCCAATGCTACGACTGAGCAAAACCATGTGATCCAGAGCTTAGACAGTGACATTCATTCGATTAGCGAACTATCTAATCAAGGTCAAAGTAACCTTAACAATACACTTAATGAATGCACTAAGTTAAAAGCACAGTTTTATGAATTAGAAAAACTTGTTTTGAAATTTAAAGTTTAATTTTACACCGAGCATTTACAATTGGAACAAAACTGGCTTAGTGCCATCACCATAAACAGTGTCGACACGGCGGATAAACAACGCCGTGCTTTCACGTTATTTACTATGGCGTTTTTTGCCATCGTATTGATCACTTCGTTAGTGTTGTCTAACTACCATATTTACGCAATGCAATTGACAGTGATGTTATTGGTAAGTGATATAACCATTGTTTTATGTATGTTGTATTACTTCCGTACTGGTGCGCTGGTTTTGGTAACCAGTATCATTTTGTCTATTATTTTGTTGTTATGCATGTCTTTGGTTTATACCGGTGGCAAAGAAAATACGGCACTGTATTGGTTGATGTTTTACCCTATTGTCAGCTATGTCACATTAGGCTTAAGAACGGGCAGTATTCTTGTCGGTAGCATGTACTTAAGTGCATTGGTTTTATTACTCGGGCCAGATATTGGTCAAGCTAGATACGGGCCAGTCGAAATGTCGCGTTTTTTAGCTTCTTTTACCATGGTGATTTTGTTTTCTGCAATTAGTGAATACTTCAGACAAAAAAGCCATCAAAAGATTGCTGATATCACTTTAATTGAAAAGCGCGATGCCTTGACCGATCCTCTTACAGGCCTTGCGAATCGTCGTTATATTTATGAACATATTCAGCCTCGCCTTGAAGCTGAAGCGGCAAACTACTTACCCATGTCGGTATTATTGATTGATTTGGATAACTTTAAATCTCTCAACGATAGTTATGGCCATGACTTTGGTGATCAGGTCTTGATAGCGTTTACTGCTATGTTGCACGATAAATTGCGTGGCACAGATATAAAAGCACGCTATGGCGGCGAAGAGTTCATCATTTTATTGCCTAAGGCAGGGATTCAGATTGCTCATGCTGTAGCCGAAAAGTTACGTGCTTATGTTGCGCAAAAGCAAATCCCCTATGATGTTGGGCAGTCTGTTACCATTACTTGCAGCATTGGTATTGCTAGCCTAGACCGTGGAAGCCAGTTTAGTAAAACAATTAAGCAAGCTGATGACAACCTCTATAAAGCGAAAGCAAAAGGGCGTAACTTAGTAGTGTCGGAATTGAGTGAGATAAGCTAAATGGCAAAGCTAATTTATGTTTACGACCCCATGTGTAGTTGGTGTTGGGGCTATAGAGAAACTTGGTTAAAACTCCAAGCAGCCCTTGGTGGTAAACTTGCTATTGAATATAAAGTGGGTGGCCTTGCTCCCGATTCAGATGAGCCAATGCCAAAAGATATGCAGCAGTTTTTACAGCAAACATGGAAGCGTATAGAGCAGCAACTTGGCACACCGTTTAATCATGAGTTTTGGCGTACCGCGCAACCACGTCGCTCTACTTACCCAGCATGCCGCGCAGTACTTGTTGCAAGGCAGCACAATAAAGAGCACGAAATGCTCTACGCCATTCAAAAAGCCTACTACTTAAATGCACAAAATCCATCGGACATCAGCACCCTTGCAAGCCTTGCAGAGCAAATTGGGTTAGAAAAAAATGCATTCATTAAAGAAATTGAAAGTGAAAATATAAATTCATTGCTTATGGCCGAAATAAACCAAGCCAGAAGCTTACCTATTCAAGGATTTCCATCTTTAGTCCTTGAAAATAAAGGCCTCTACGCTGCTGTCCCTGTTAATTACCTAGACTGGCAAAGCACTTATCAGCAAATCCTATCCCATATTTAGTCCCCGAAAGCCTGCAACTTTTGCCTTATCTTTGCGCAATATAAACTAATTGTTACAGCTGTCATATTTTTGTATTTTTTGCGCAACATGCTTGTCATTTTTCATCGTTATCCTTTCGCACAATAAAACAACCCAACTAGCAAATTAAGCTAACTTAACGAGTAAAGGTGTATGCGATGAAAGGCGTTAAACCACTGATTTTAGCAGGTATTGTAGCGGCATCTGCAGCAGTACATGCAAACGATCTAGATAAAGTAATTGATAAAAGCAGCGAGATAAACAAATCTGCAGCGCAATCACAAACTAAAATCGACAAGATTGCAGATTCAATGCAAGGTCGTTTACAACAATTCAAAGCCCTTAATAAAGAAATTGACGGCTTAACTGTTTATAACGCGCAACTTACTAAGCAATTAAACAACCAAATTGCTGAAATGGACGCGTTAAACGAGTCAATGGATCAGGTATCAGTTATTGAGCGTCAAATTACGCCGTTAATGATGCGCATGATCACAGGTCTTGAGCAATTCGTTGCACTAGACGTGCCTTTCTTAACTGAAGAACGTAGCAAGCGTATTGCATCATTAAAAGAAATGATGGACCGCGCAGACATCACTTCAAGTGAAAAATTCCGCCGCTTACTTGAAGCTTACCAAGTAGAAGTTGATTACGGTCGCACTATCGAAGCGTACACAGCATTACTTAATGTAGATGGCCAAGAGCGCGAAGTGGATTTCTTACGCATTGGTCGTTTAGAACTTATTTATTTAACACGCGATGGCAAAAAAGCAGGTAGCTGGGATAAAGAAACAAAATCGTTTGTTGAATTACCAGATTCTGCAATCAGCCAAATCAACAAAGGTTTACGCATTGCACGTAAGCAACTTGCCCCAGATATGTTAACACTGCCAGTCCACGCTGCTGAATAAGAGGTTTGAGATGAAATTATTAACGAAAATGACAAAAATGGCCGTGTTTGCAGCTGGCCTTGGTTTTGCTGGTAGCAGCCTAGCGGCTGAGCCAATGGATTTAGACTCATTACTAAAAACATTAGAGCAAGGTAAAGCACAACAAAGCGCTGAGAATAAGCAACGTGAACAAGAGTTCATGGCGCGTCAAAACGAACAAGTACAAATGCTTAAAGATACACAAGCAAAACGTACTGCAATGCTTAACGAGTCTGAGCGTTTAGAAACTCAGTTTGAAGAAAACGAAGTAAAGCTAGCTAACTTAACAGACACGCTTTCAAACCGTATGGGTTCACTTAAAGAGCTATTCGGTGTGTTACAACAAGTAGCAGGCGATTCAAGCAATAAATTCATGACGTCAGTTGTTTCTGCTGAGCTTCCTGGACGCAGTAACTTCATGGATGAGCTAGCACAAAAAATGGGTTCAACGTCAAAGCTTGCTTCAATCGATGATATCGAAAAAGTATGGTTTGAATTACAACGCGAAATGACTGAACAAGGTAAAGTATCTCGCTTTACAACAGATGTTATCGTTGAAGGTGGCAGCAAAGCACAAAAAGAAGTGGTGCGTGTTGGTGCATTTAACTTAATCGCAGATGGTAAGTACCTAGAGTACACACCGGCTACAAATACAATCAGCCAGCTAACTCGTCAGCCAAGCAGCCGTTACACCGCAACTGCAGCTGACTTACAACAAGCAAACTCAGGTGTTGTACCGTTCGCACTTGACCCTACAGGTGGTTCAATCTTAGGTCTTTTAGTACAAGCACCAGATACTGAAGAGCAAGTTCACCAAGGTGGTACAGTTGGTTACATCATTTTAGGTGTTGGCTTAATCGCTTTACTAATTGCACTTGAGCGTTTTGTATCTCTGATGATTATGGGTAGCAAAATCCGTCGTCAGCTTAAAGACACAGTGGCACGTGATGACAACCCACTTGGTCGTGTAATGAAAGTGAAAGATCAGTACCCAGATGTTGCGTACGACACACTTGAGCTTAAATTAAGCGAAGCAATCATTCGTGAAATGCCAAAAATTAACCGTAACCTGACGCTAATTAAGATTATCTCTGTAGTAGCACCATTACTTGGTCTACTAGGTACGGTAACCGGTATGATTAACACCTTCCAAGCAATTACCTTGTTCGGTACAGGTGACCCTAAACTAATGGCGGGTGGTATTTCTCAGGCACTTGTAACAACGGTACTTGGTCTGGTTGTGGCTATCCCAACAGTATTCTTATACACACTTCTTAACACGCGTTCTAAAAACATGCTGTTGATTTTACAAGAGCAAAGCGCAGGTATCATCGCAGAGCGAAGCGAGAAAGGAGCATAAATCATGGTGCTATTGATTGATGCAATCAATGCTCTACGTGATTTCCTCGACACAGGTGGCCAAGTTCTCTTGGTCATCGGGGTCCTCATCTTCGCGATGTGGTTATTGATACTTGAGCGTTTTATGTACTTTTTTGGTGGCTTTAAACGCTACAAGAAAGACGTAAAAAGCACTTGGAGCAATAGAGCAGAGCGTAACAGCTGGAACGCAGAGCAAATTCGCCAAGCGATGATTTCACGCGCTGGCATGCAACTAAATAATAACCTTGCGCTAATTAACGTAATGGTTGCGTTATGTCCTCTTTTAGGTCTGTTAGGTACCGTAACCGGCATGATCGAAGTATTTGATGTAATGGCAATCACAGGCACAGGCAGTGCACGTTCGATGGCATCAGGGGTGTCTAAAGCCACTATCCCAACAATGGCCGGTATGGTGGGTGCACTTTCAGGGGTATTCGCATCAACGTTCTTACAACGTCGTGCAAAACGCGAAGTGCAATTACTTGAAGACAACATGGTCTTAGACCACTAAACGAATTTTAGGGTGATGTAAGCATCACCCACTAGGAGACTAACAATGAGAGCGCCACTAGGTAATTTATTTCAAGAAGACGACGCTGAAGAAATCAACATGACGCCAATGCTAGACGTTGTTTTCATCATGCTTATCTTCTTTATCGTAACAGCATCATTCGTAAAAGAAGCCGGTATTGATGTAAACCGCCCTGAAGCGGCAACGGCAGTGAAAAAAGAGCGTGCCAACATCTTAGTTGCTATTTCTGACAAAGGTGAAATTTGGATCAACAAACGCCAAGTCGATGTTCGTGCAGTACAAGCAAATATCGAGCGCTTAAAAGCCGAAAACCCACAAGGTAGCGTGGTTATTCAAGCTGATAAGAAAGCCACAACCGATGTACTTATCAAAGTAATGGATGCATCGCGTGCTGCAGGCGCATTTGATGTGTCGATTGCTGCGCAAGAAGCATCATAAGGAATGTGAGCGATGCGTTATATAGTTGCATTAATCATCGCGGGTATCGTGACTGTCATGCTGTTTTTAGGCATGCAGGCACTGATCACCGGTGGTGAAGGGGCCATGTCTGAGCCCGTAAAAGGAAACGTACTTGATTTTGTTCGTCTGAAAAAAGAAGAGACAGTGCAAAAGAAAGAACGTAAACCGCAAAAGCCACCAACGCCAAAAGAGCCACCTCCGCCAATGGAATCACCGCAAATGCAAAACAGTGATCCTAACGCGAGCAATGCCAATTTTGACTTTGGTGCCAGTGTTGAAGCCGACGTTAATTTATCCGGGGGGTTAGCGCTTGAATCAAGCGACGGTGAATACCTACCGATTGTAAAAGTAGCGCCTGTTTATCCGCGCCGAGCTTTATCACGTGGAATCGAAGGCTATGTGATTGTTGAGTTTACAGTAACTAAGCAAGGCACAGTACGTGACCCAAAAGTGATTAAAGCTGAACCAGAGTCATTGTTTGACCGCGCTGCGATGGATGCAGCACTTAAATTTAAATATAAACCGCGCGTTGTTAACGGTGAAGCTGTTGAAGTAGCGGGCGTACAGAACAAAATTTCTTTCCAAATTAACGGTTAGAAAAGAGGAATGCGATTATGAAACCTTTAAAAGTTGCCGTGATTTGCGCGGCTGCTTTCACAAGCAGCCTTGTAGTCCCAAGCGTTGTTAGCATGTTACCAGGTGTCACACTGGCAACAGCTTACGCTGAGGAGCAAAAAACCAAACGAGTACCTGCACTGCGCGAAAAAGTGTATAGCCAATTAGCACGAGCACAAAAGCTGGCTGATGATGGAGATGCAAAAGCAGGGCTAGAAGCACTTGATAGTATCCAAGAGCGCTCTTCAAGCATGAACTCGTATGAAATTGCCATGATGCATAATTTCTACGGTTTTATTTATTACAACGAAAACGACTTAGATAAAGCAATTGCGTCGTTTGAAAAAGTAGTAAACGAAGACGCGATCCCAGAAACATTACGTGTAAGCACCACCTTTAGCTTGGCGCAACTTGCAATGGCTAATAGCGATTACGAAAAGGTAATCAAATATTTAGCACAGTGGGATGCGATTAACGACAAGCCTAAAACAGATGCTTATTACGTATTGAAATCACAAGCTTATTATCAGCTTAAAGAGTACCAAAAAGGCATTGAAAACATTAACCTTGCTATCGCAGAAGCCGACAGTAAAGGCGAAATGCCAAAAGAAAACTGGTTAATCTTACAGCGTGCAATGTACTACTCACTTAATCAGTCTGACAAAGTGGTCGAGGTACTTGAACGCTTAGTGAAGCTTTATAACAAGCCAGAGTACTGGGTTCAGTTAGGTGGCATGTACGGTGAAACGGGCGCAGAGAAAAAGCAATTAGCGATTTTAGAAGCGGCCTATCAACAAGGTTTCATGAAATCTAAATCAGATTTACGTCAATTATCACAAGTGTATTTATACAACGGCCTGGCTTTTAAAGCTGCGAAAGTGATGAGTAAAGCAATGCAAGATGGTGTGGCTGAAAAATCAGCAAAAAACTACGCCTTTGTTGCAGAAGCAATGGTGCAAGCTAAAGAAGACGAAAAGTCGCTGCAATACTTTGCAAAAGCAGCTGATTTAGTAACACATGGCCAGTACGATCAGCGTATTGCCGAGGTGAGTATCAACCTTGAAAAATACGAAGAAGCAGCGGATGCAGCGCGTAAAGCGCTCGATAAAGGCGGTTTAGAGTTTGAATCAAATGTGTATGTTGCCTTAGGTATGGCGCAGTACAATTTACAAAACTTTGATGCCTCGATTTTAGCGTTTGAGCAAGCTGAAAAGCACAAAAAGTCACAGCGTTTAGCTGAGCAATGGATCAAGTATGTGAAGCGTGAAAAAGTGCACGCCGAAACATTACGTACCGCTTTACTCTAAATTGTATTCAACAGGTAAGCGTACAAAAGAACTAATTTATAATCGCAACACCAAAGCTGCCCTCGGGCGGCTTTTTTCCGTTCTTGAAATTAACTAACTTCCTCTTTTTTAATTAATTAATATTGTCATTTTATGTTTATTAAAGTGTAACTAGTTTGTCATACAGCTCCCGTAAGGTAGTCGCAGTTTAAAACTCAAGTGACCCAAAAGCATTAAGTTTCAGTGCTTTTTGGTGACTTGAGTTTATGCGCTAACACAATAATTAAATATCTATCTTAACGGAGTGAACAATGAAATTATCTGACTTATTTAAAGTTAGTCTGGTAGCTGCTGCAGTTTCTTTAGCTGGTTGTGGTGGTGATTTAGTCGTTAAAGAAGGCGACACCACTGTAAATGAAGGCGATAACATCACTAATATCATCGATAACGGTGGTGACAATGGTGATAACGGCGGCGATCAGTCAGGTCGTGATGATTCTCAAAATGCGACAACAGGTTTTCCAACTGACATCGAAAATGCCTTAACACAAGGTTTAGCGACAGATGTTTCTTCAGAATTCCCAACGATCACTGATAAGCCAGTTTACCGTTTGAAGGCAGATACTACTTTTACTGCAGATGTAACGTTAACAAATGACGCTCACTGGATTTTAAATGGTCGCACAGCGGTTGGTAACGATCGTGCAGATAATGCTGTTCTTTACATCCAACAAGGTACTACATTAATTGGCGAATCGGGTGACGACTTCTTAGTTGTTCGTCGTGGTTCACAAATCGAATCGGTAGGTACTGTAAGCCAGCCAATCACAATGACTTCGATTCAAGATGTGACTAATGTTGAAACGTCTATCGGTCAGTGGGGTGGTTTAGTTCTTCTTGGTAATGCACCAGCAAACTCATGTGGTGACCAACAAGGCGAAGCAACGGCAGACGAACTTGCAAACTGTGGTGTTGCAGCAGAAGGTGATGCAGGCCAGTTCGGTGGTAACGTTGCAGATGATAACTCAGGTACATTGAAATACTTAGTTGTTAAACATGCAGGTAAAACACTGGGTAATGGTGACGAATTAAACGGTATTTCATTTGCAGGTGTTGGTTCTGCAACTACTGTTGATTACATTCAAGTACACGAAAACTTAGATGATGGTATTGAGTTCTTTGGTGGTACAGTAAACGTAAGCAACGTGGTACTTACAAGCATTGGTGATGACTCACTAGATTGGTCATTTGGTTGGACTGGTACTGCGAAAAACGTATATATTCAACAAGCTGCGAACTTAGGTGACAACGCGATTGAAGCGGATAACTCAGAGTTTGATTCAGACGCTACACCACTGACTAACCCTACAATTGAAAACGTAACAATCGTGGGTGCTGAAGGTAACAATGGTATTCGTCTACGTGCAGGTACTGCAGGTATGCTGAAAAACGTTTTCATTACAGGCCCTGCAACGTATGAAAACTGTTTACGTGTTGGTTCTGATTCAGTTCCTCGCGCTGAAGATGGTTCACTCACTATCACTAACTCTATTGTTGCTTGTCAAACACCTGCGAATAACTTCGGTAGTGAAACAATTAATGGCGGTACTGTAAAAGCATGGTTTGAAGGCCAAGATGGTAACCAAACTCTAACACCGGCTGATTTAATGCTAGATGATAATGGTTATATGCCTTTAGCTGGTTCACCATTATTAGCAAATGGTCAAATCGGTGCATTTAGTGCAACAAACAACTGGATGGAAGGTTGGACTGTTGCTATCAATGGTGGCTTCCCTACTGATATCGAAAATGCAATGGCGCAAGGTCTTGCGACAGACGTTTCATCTGAATTCCCACAAATCACTGACAAGCCTGTTTATCGTTTAGCTGAAGATACAACATTCACAGCAGATGTAACATTAACAAATGACGCTCACTGGATCTTAAACGGTCGTACAGCAGTGGGTGGTGACCGTACCGATAGCGCAACATTATATGTTCAAGCAGGTACTACATTAATCGGTGAAACAGGTGATGACTTCTTAGTTGTTCGTCGTGGTTCACAAATCAATGCTAATGGTAATGCAACAGCACCAATTACTATGACATCTATCCAAGATATGACAGGTGCAGAAACAGGCATCGGTCAATGGGGTGGTTTAGTATTACTTGGTAATGCACCGGCTAACTCATGTGGTGACCAACAAGGTGAAACAACAGCGGAGGAGCTTGCAAACTGTGGTGTTGCAGCTGAAGGTGATGCAGGTCAATTTGGTGGTGACGATGCTGAAGACAACTCAGGTGTTGTTCGTTATGTTGTTGTTAAACACGCAGGTAAAACATTAGGTAACGGCGATGAGCTAAATGGTATTTCATTCGCGGGTGTTGGTTCTAAAACAAAAGTTGAATACATCCAAGTTCACCAAAACCTTGACGATGGTATCGAGTTCTTCGGTGGTACTGTAAACGTTCGTAACGTTGTACTAACTGATATTGGTGATGACGCGTTTGACTGGTCATTTGGTTGGACAGGTCGTGCACAAAACGTATATATCCAACAATCATCAGTTGAAGGTGACAATGCAATCGAAGCTGATAACTCAGAATTCGATTCAAACGCTGCACCACTAACTAAGCCATTACTTTCAAACGTAACGATTGTTGGTGCAGACGGTAAAAACGGTGTTCGTCTTCGCGCAGGTACAGCGGGTGTTATCCGTAACATGGTTATCACAGGCCCAGAAGGTTACAAAAACTGTTTACGTGTAGGTTCTGACTCTGTTGCAAATGCTGAGTCTGGTGAGCTTTCTATCGAAAACTCAGTGGTAGCATGTAGTGCAGAGAATAACTTCGGTACTGAAGCAATTGGTTCTGGTAATGTTCAATCTTGGTTCGAAGGTCAAACTGGTAACCAAACACTTACTGCAGCGACACTAAACCTTGCTACAGATGGTTTTACACCTAAATCAAGCTCGCCGCTATTAGGTGCAGGTGTTGATGCGTCAGAGCTTGACCCATTCTTCACTAAAACAAGCTACATTGGTGCATTTGACGGTGACAATAACTGGATGGAAGGTTGGACAGTTGCTGTTAACCCTAGCTTCCCTACAGATATCACAAACGCAATGGAGCAAGGTCTAGCGACTGATGTTTCAGCAAGCTTCCCACAAATTACCGATAAGCCTGTGTATCAGTTAGCACAAGATGTTGTTTTCACATCTGACGTAACTCTAACTAACGATGCTCACTGGATCCTTAAAGGTCGTACAGCAGTGGGTGGTGACCGCACTGATAGTGCTACTCTTTATGTTCAATTTGGTACAACGCTAATCGGTGAAAGCGGTGATGACTTCTTAGTTGTTCGTCGTGATTCTAAGATTGAAGCGGTAGGTACTGCAACTCAACCAATCGTGATGACATCAATCCAAGATATGACAGGTGCTGAAACAGGCATTGGTCAATGGGGTGGTGTGGTACTTCTTGGTAACGCACCAGCTAACTCTTGTGGTGACCAAGTGGGTGAAACAACAGCCGATGAACTTGCAAACTGTGGTGTTGCTGCAGAAGGTGATGCTGGTCAATTCGGTGGTAACCAACCAGAAGATAACTCAGGTACACTTAAGTATGTTGTTGTAAAACAAGCAGGTAAAACACTTGGTAACGGTGATGAGCTTAACGGTATTTCACTTGCAGGTGTTGGTAGCCAAACTGAACTTGATTATATCCACGTTCACGAAAACCTGGATGACGGTGTTGAGTTCTTCGGTGGTACTGCAAGCATCAGCCACTTAGTACTGACAAACATCGGTGATGACTCGCTAGATTGGTCATTCGGTTGGACTGGTAATGCACAATATGTATTAATCAAGCAGTCTTCTTCAGAAGGTGATAATGCAATTGAAGCTGATAACTCAGAGTTTGACTCAAATGCATCACCTTTAACTACACCTACTATCTCTAACGTAACTATCATCGGTGCAGATGGTGTAAACGGTATCCGTTTACGTGCAGGTACTGCGGGTATGCTTAAAAACGTGGTAGTAACAGGTGGTGAAGGTTATAAAAACTGCTTACGAGTGGGTGCAGATTCAGCTCCTCGCGCTGAAGATGGTTCACTAACTATCAGCCACTCAGTAGTTGCATGTACAGCAGATAATAACTTCTCAAGCCAAGCAATTGGTACGGGTAATGTTCAATCTTGGTTCGAAGGCCAAGAAGGTAACTCTATCATGGACGCAGCTATGTTAGGTCTAAGCTCTAACGGTTATCAACCAAGCGCAGAATCAGCACTACTTGGTAGTGGTTTCGATTCTTCAAGCCTAAATAGCTTCTTCGATAAAGTAGATTACATCGGTGCAATGGACGCGCAAACAGACTGGACAGCAGGTTGGGTAAAAGTAGGTCTTAACTAAGCCCTTCTAATCCATGGTCGGGGGAATACCCCGGCCAGCTTCTAGTTTTGTTTTCGGAGTATAATAATGAAATCTTTTACCCCCTCTAAACTTGTGCGTTCAAAGATAAATCACGCAGTGCTTGCAGCATTAGTAGGCTTATCGATGAATACTGCCTACGCAGCGGATGAAGCACAAGAAATTGAAGAAGTGGTTGCTGTAGGACAGCGTTTAAAAGGGAGTGCTGGCGCGGTTCTTCAAGAGCGTCAAAATCAAGCGTTTGTTGCTGATATCATGGGTGCAGAGCAAATTTCTCGTACTGGTGATGGCGATGCTGCATCGGCACTTCGTCGTGTAACAGGTTTGACACTGGTTGATGGCAAGTTCATTTATGTTCGTGGTTTAGGTGAGCGATATTCGAGTACTCAGCTCAATAGTATGTATGTGCCAAGTCCAGATCCAACTCGCTCAGTTGTACCGCTTGACTTATTCCCATCGGATATTATTGAAAGTTTAAGCGTTCAAAAATCGTTTTCACCCGATATGCCTGCGCATTTTGGTGGTGGTAACGTAAATATTAGAACAAAATCAATCCCGACTGATTTTTTGTTTAAAGTCGACATTGGTACTTCTTACAACACCAATAACAGTGATACAGGCTACTTTTATGAAGGTGGCGATGATGACTGGATGGGCCGTGATGATGGTACTCGTGCGTTACCTACTGAAATAATTAATGCCTTTTATGGCACTGGCCTTGAAGGTGATATCAATACAACATTGGCTGAGCGCCAAGCATTGATGTCGTCACTTGATTGGAATATTTCGGCAACAGAAAAAGACGTTGATCCTGAAATGAGCTTTTCAGTGTCGCTAGGCGACCGATTTGAAAGTGAAATGGGTACGTTTGGTGTACTTGCCGCTGTTTCTTACGAAAATGAGTGGGAAGTAGCACAAGAAAAAAGTGGTACTAACCTTGGCAGCTTAGGTTGTGAAGACAAGTGTTTTGCTCAGTATTACGATGGCACATCAACGGAACAAAATGTGCGTTGGAGTGGTACATTCAATATTGGTTATGAGTTTAATTCAAACCATAAAATTGAGATGACAAACATTGCCCTGCATGACATGCGTGACCGTGTTCGTAATCGTAATTTCTATGATGCCAACGAAACGGAAGAAGGTGTACGTGATCTTCGCCGTGTCGATGTTGTGTATGAAGAGCGTGAAATGTTCTCTAGCCAATTAAAAGGCACACACAACTTTATCGACTTTAACAACTTGTTTGTTGATTGGTATGCCGGCACAAGCCGTGCAAATCGTGATGCACCAGGTGGTGTAGATGCTGTTTTCCAACGTAACTACGACGATGGTTCGTTTGTTTCTGAGCAATTACAAGATGTTTCAGCTACTAACGTAACCCGTGAATTCCAAGTTCTTCATGATGAAGTTGATACTTGGGGTTGGAACATGGGCATGCCATTTTATGGTGAAGGCTATGAGCTTGAACTAAAAGTGGGTGGCGATTTCTCAGAGAAAACACGTACTGCAAATAATACGACATTTGGTATTACGCACCGTGGTATTGCTGATGATTTTACCTATGGCTCACGTTTAGATGAAATTTTCGCTTACGATAACATCAACAATGATGCTTTTTACGCAAGTTCAACCGGTTCTGGCATTTTTGATGACAGAACAACAGACGGTGATAAATACAGTGCGGCGCATAAGTTAGATGCTTATTACTTTATGGCTGATTATTTCATCAATAATACTTTGCGTATTACTGGTGGTGTTCGCTGGGAAGATTTTGCCCAAGTATCGGTTCCATTTAAGGCTCACAGTAATTTATTTGATGCGACAACAGAAGAGCTAGCTGAAGTAGCAATTAAAGAAGATGATTTCTATCCATCTTTAGCTGTGACTTATATTATGGATGAAGAAATGCAATTTCGTTTAAATTTAAGCGAAACAACCATTCGTCCAGATATGCGTGATGTAAGCTCAACGTTCTTCGTTGATCCGTTAACTGAATTTTTAGTTCGTGGTTCACCGACATTACAAAGCTCAAAACTTAAAAATGCTGATTTCCGTTTTGAATGGTATATGGCATCGGGCAATAACTTATCAGTTGCATTGTTCTACAAAGACATTACTAACCCTATCGAAATGGTAGAGCTTGCAGGTGTAGGTGGTGCTGCACCACAGCTATTAACTGCAAACGCTGAATCGGGTGAGTTAACGGGTATTGAAGTTGATTTCTTGACTGATTTCAGTTTTATCAGTGCCGATTGGTCGAGTGTGTTCTTGTCGGGTAACGTTACGCTATCTGACTCAAGTGTGAAACTAGGTATTGATGATTC
>NZ_JAKGBG010000048.1:0-35268 GCF_021532595.1 Pseudoalteromonas sp. OFAV1 | reverse complement strand
AAAAGCAGCGGTAGAGCCTGCGCCAAAATCAGGTTATAAATCAAACATTAAAGAAAATTACACCTTTGATAGCTTTGTTGAAGGTAAATCAAACCAATTAGCAAAAGCCGCAGCGACTCAAGTTGCAGATAACCCAGGTTCGGCATTTAACCCTGTATTTATATATGGTGGTACGGGCTTAGGTAAAACTCACTTATTACACGCTGTTGGTAACGGTATTATGGCTAATAAGCCAGACGCGAAAATTGTCTACATGCACTCAGAGCGATTTGTGCAAGACATGGTTAAAGCGCTGCAAAATAATGCCATCGAAGAGTTTAAACGTTATTACCGAAGTGTTGATGCATTGATGATCGATGATATTCAATTTTTCGCTAATAAAGAGCGCTCA
Source organism: Pseudoalteromonas sp. OFAV1 (assembly GCF_021532595.1). Classification (NCBI taxonomy): domain Bacteria; kingdom Pseudomonadati; phylum Pseudomonadota; class Gammaproteobacteria; order Alteromonadales; family Pseudoalteromonadaceae; genus Pseudoalteromonas; species Pseudoalteromonas sp. OFAV1. Next base: position 34,877 of record NZ_JAKGBG010000048.1, on the reverse strand, counting down.
CAAGAAGAGTTCTTTCATACCTTCAATGCTTTACTTGAAGGAAATCAACAGATTATATTAACTTCAGACCGCTATCCAAAAGAGATAGAAGGGGTTGAAGACCGCCTTAAATCACGTTTTGGCTGGGGCTTAACCATTGCAATTGAGCCGCCAGAACTTGAAACGCGGGTTGCCATTTTGATGAAAAAAGCCCAACAAAGTAAAATTAACTTACCCCATGAAGTTGCTTTTTTCATCGCTAAGAAATTGCGTTCAAATGTGCGTGAATTAGAAGGAGCGTTAAACCGCGTTATTGCTAATGCAAACTTTACTGGTCGTCCAATTTCGATCGACTTTGTAAAAGAAGCCCTACGTGACTTACTTGCGCTGCAAGATAAACTGGTAACGATAGATAATATTCAACGCACTGTTGCTGAGTATTATCGTATTCGTGTGTCAGATTTACTATCGAAACGCCGTAGTCGTTCAGTAGCAAGGCCACGCCAAGTAGCAATGGCATTATCAAAAGAACTTACAAATCACAGTTTACCTGAGATTGGCGACGCCTTTGGTGGTCGCGATCACACAACTGTATTACACGCTTGTCGTAAAGTTAAATCACTACGTGATGAAAGCCACGAAGTGAAAGAAGATTATCAAAACTTAATAAGAACCTTGTCATCTTAAGGCCGACTTTATTATGCAAATAACAATATCAAGAGAGCAATTTTTAAAACCTTTAGTTCAAGTGTCTGGTGCGATTGAGCGTAAGCACACCTTACCGATTTTATCGAACGTACTGTTAGTTGTAGAAAACGGGCAACTTTCGATGACGGGTACCGATCTTGAAATTGAGTTAGTGGCGAGTGTGTTTGTTGGTGAAGACACATCTGATACAAAATTAACCTTGCCGGCAAAAAAGTTACTCGATATTTGTAAAAGTTTACCTGATGGCTCAGACCTTACTTTAAGTAGCCAAGATCACCAATTGCTACTAACCAGTGGTAAAAGCCGTTTTTCTTTAACAACTCTTGCCGCAGAAGACTTTCCTAATCTTGAGCAGTGGGATGGTGAAGTTGAGTTTCAACTGACTCGCTTAGAATTACGTAAGCTTCTTGAAAGCACACATTTTTCTATGGCGAATCAAGACGTACGTTATTACTTAAATGGTATGTCATTTGAAGTTGATAACACTGACATAAAAACGGTTGCTACAGATGGCCACCGTTTAGCGATTGCACAAAAGCAATTACCGCAATCTTTGAATACACAACGTCAGCTAATTATTCCACGAAAGGGTGTGCAAGAGATTATGCGCCTAATGGTAGCTGATGATGAGTTAGTAACCATTCAATTTGGTGCTAACCATATTCGTATTATTGATACAGAGTTCACATTTACCAGTAAACTTGTTGATGGTCGTTTTCCTGACTATCGTCGTGTATTGCCGCGTGGTGGTGACAAAGTGATTACTGCTAATCGTGAGTGGTTACGCAGTGCTTTCCAACGTGTGTCTATTTTATCAAATGAAAAATTTCGTGGTGTACGTTTAAATCTGTCTGAAGGTTTATTAAAGATTACGGCAAACAACCCTGAGCAAGAACAAGCTGAGGAAGTAGTTGAAGTAATGTATCAAGGCGGTGAGCTAGAAATTGGTTTTAACGTTTCATATGTTCTTGATGTTTTAAATACCTTAAAAACAGAAGATGTTACTTTTACACTTGCTGATTCAAATAGTAGTGCATTAATAGAAGGTGCTGGTGACGAAGAAGCAATGTATGTTGTTATGCCGATGCGTTTATAGACTTTATGAGTTTAAGTCATTTAAGCCTCAATAATTTTCGGAATATTGAGGCGCTGACACTCGAGCCAGTAAATGGGATTAATATTATTTACGGCGAGAATGGCAGCGGAAAAACCAGTCTCCTTGAGGCTATTTATTTCCTTTCTCACGGTAAATCATTTCGTACCGCCAAGCACAAAAATATCATTCAGCATCAACAAGACAAGTTTGTGATCCACGGTCGTAAAGCATTACATGATTTGTCTATTCCCATTGGTATAAGCAAAAACCAAGCGGGTGAAACATCTTTAAAAATTCAAGGTAAAACGAGTCGTAAAATATCTGAATTGGCTCAATTAATGCCTGTTCAAGTTATTACGCCAGAAAGTTATTCCTTGTTTTTTGGTGGCCCAAAAGAGCGTAGAAAATTTCTCGATTTGGGATTGTTCCACGTGGAACATGACTTCTTTTATTTGTGGCAATCTTTTAACAAAGTACTAAAGCAACGCAATGCATTACTAAAGAGTAAGCCACGAGATTATTTTCAACAGATCAAGTTTTGGGATAAAGAATTTGTTAGACTAGCTGAACAAATAAATAATCTAAGAATCGCGTATATAAGTAGGTTTAAGCAGCAATTTTTTGATAAAATGTGTGCAGAATTAACGCTAGTAAGCGATTTACAAATTAACTTCAATGCGGGTTGGAAAGAGAGTGAAATGCTCTCAGAAGCTCTTGAGCAAAGCTTTGAGCGTGATGCCAAGCAAGGTTTCACAAGTAAAGGCCCGCATAAAGCTGATTTTAGTTTTAGCGTTTCTGGTAATAGCGTAGAAAATACATTTTCGCGCGGTCAATTGAAGCTATTGCTTTATGCGTTAAAAGTGACGCAAAATAGCTTAATTGAGTCAGAAACTAATAAGCAATCTATATTGCTAATAGATGACTTACCTTCAGAGTTAGGTGAAGATACAAAAGAAAAAGTGGGTCAACTTTTGACACACTGCGATTCACAACTTTTTATCTCATCGATTTTATCTGAAAGTATTTCTGCTGTGGTGGAACCCATGCAACGAGAACTAAAAATGTTCCACGTGAAACATGGCAACCTAATAACAAGATAAGTGGGATTAACCATGTCTGAGAATTACGATTCGTCGAGTATTAAAGTACTAAAAGGATTAGACGCAGTAAGAAAGCGTCCAGGAATGTATATAGGGGACACCGATGACGGTACAGGCTTACACCATATGGTGTTTGAGGTTGTTGATAACTCTATCGATGAAGCCTTAGCTGGTCATTGTGATGATATTTTTGTAACGATTCACTTAGACGGTTCTGTCTCTGTAAGAGATAACGGTCGTGGTATTCCTACGTCAATTCATGAAGAAGAAGGTGTATCAGCTGCCGAAGTTATTATGACGGTACTTCACGCTGGTGGTAAGTTCGATGATAACTCATATAAAGTATCTGGTGGCTTACACGGTGTAGGTGTATCAGTAGTAAATGCACTTTCTGAAAAACTACAACTAACTATTCGTCGTGAAGGAAAAATTCACCAACAAACTTACACTATGGGTGTGCCAGATGCACCATTAGCTGTGATTGGTGAAGCAAATGACACGGGTACTGAGTTACGTTTTTGGCCAAGCGGTGAAACGTTTACTGACCTAAATTTCCACTACGACATTTTAGCGAAGCGCTTACGTGAGCTTTCTTTCTTAAACTCAGGTGTAAGTATCATTCTTACTGATGAGCGTGAAGAAACTAAAACAGATCACTTTAAATACGAAGGTGGTATTCAAGCGTTCGTAGAATATCTAAACCGTAATAAAACACCTGTACATAAAAGTGTTTTCCACTTTACCCATGAGCGTGAAGAAGACGGTATTAGTGTAGAAGTTTCAATGCAGTGGAACGATGGTTTCCAAGAAAGCATTTACTGTTTCACAAACAACATTCCACAACGTGATGGTGGTACGCACTTAGCTGGCTTTAGAGCGGCATTAACGCGTACGCTAAATAACTACATGGAAAAAGAAGGCTTTAACAAAAAAGCGAAAACAACCAGCAACGCAACGGGTGATGATGCTCGTGAAGGCTTAACTGCAGTTGTAAGTGTTAAAGTTCCTGATCCTAAGTTCTCATCACAAACCAAAGATAAACTAGTATCAAGTGAAGTTAAGTCTGCTGTAGAACAAGCGATGGCAGAAAAACTAACAGAGTTCTTATTAGAAAACCCTGTTGATGCTAAAACGGTTGTAGGTAAAATCATTGATGCCGCACGTGCTCGTGAAGCAGCGCGTAAAGCACGAGAAATGACACGCCGTAAAGGTGCAATGGATTTAGCGGGTTTACCAGGTAAACTGGCAGACTGCCAAGAAAAAGATCCAGCTTTATCAGAACTATACATAGTGGAGGGTGACTCTGCAGGTGGTTCAGCTAAGCAGGGTCGTAACCGTAAAAACCAAGCTATCTTGCCACTAAAAGGTAAGATTCTTAACGTTGAAAAAGCACGCTTTGATAAGATGCTTTCTTCTCAAGAAGTAGCAACATTAATCACAGCGCTAGGTTGTGGTATTGGTCGTGATGAATATGACCCAGAAAAACTTCGTTATCATCGTATCATTATCATGACCGATGCGGACGTGGATGGTTCTCACATTCGTACATTATTGCTAACTTTCTTCTATCGTCAAATGCCAGAGATTGTAGAAAAAGGCTTTATCTATATTGCGCAACCACCACTTTATAAAGTGAAAAAAGGTAAGCAAGAACGCTACATTAAAGATGATCCAGCACTTGTTGATTACTTAACGTCATTGGCATTAAACAATGCTGCACTTTATACAAGTGAAGGTGCATCTGCACTTGAAGGCGAAGATTTAGAAAGAATCGTTCACGATTATCAAAATACAGTTAAAGTTATTGAGCGCTTAAAACGTAAATATCCAAATGCGGTTATGGAACGTTTAATCTATCAAAGCGAAATTACCGAAGCTGATTTAGCTGATGAAGCAAAAGTTAAAGAGTGGACTAAAACCCTTGTTGACGACTTAATTGCACGTGATGAAGATGCAACTATCTTCCACGCCGGCACTGAGCACGATACTGAGCGCAACATGTATTATCCTGTTGTGAATATTCGTCAGCATGGTGTGGATAAAGCTCATGTACTAAACCATGACTTCATTACATCGCGTGACTATAAACGCATTGCAGCAACGGGCGTAAACATTGCTAACATACTTGAAGAAGGTGCTTACATACAACGTGGTGAAAAAACATTAGCTGTTGATAACTTTGTGGATGCATTAGAGTGGTTAATCAATGAATCGAAGCGTGGCCTTTATATCCAACGCTATAAAGGATTGGGTGAAATGAACCCTGATCAGCTTTGGGAAACAACTATGGATCCAGCTGCACGACGCATGTTGAAAGTAACAATCGAAGATGCTGTTGCCGCTGACCAATTGTTTGCGACACTAATGGGTGACCAAGTTGAGCCTCGTCGTGATTTCATCGAAACGAACGCGCTACGTGTAGTTAACCTAGACGTATAAGCAAATAATGATATTCATAAGAAGGAGCCACATGGCTCCTTTTTTTATTACTGAAAAAGCACAAACTGCTTAAAACCTTACTGCACACAAGGTATACTGAGAGCAATTTTCAGACTAAACGCACCAGATACTATAAGCCAAATATGCAAAAATATGACGTTAAAACCTTTCAAGGTTTGATCCTGGCTTTACAGGACTATTGGGCACAGCAAGGCTGTGTGATTGCTCAACCACTGGATATGGAAGTGGGAGCAGGGACATTTCATCCGTTAACGTTCTTAAAGTCGATTGGCCCAGAGCCAATGTCGAGCGCGTATGTTCAACCATGCCGCCGTCCAACTGATGGTCGTTATGGTGAAAACCCGAACCGATTACAACACTACTACCAATTTCAAGTAGTATTAAAACCATCACCAGAGAACATCCAGGAGCTTTATTTAGGCTCTTTAGCTGCTGTAGGTATTGATACGCTAACTGACGAAGTTCGCTTTGTAGAAGACAACTGGGAATCACCTACATTAGGTGCTTGGGGTCTAGGTTGGGAAATCTGGCTAAACGGTATGGAAGTAACTCAATTCACTTATTTCCAACAAGTAGGTGGCTTAGAGTGCTCACCGGTTACGGGTGAAATCACATATGGTCTAGAGCGTTTAGCAATGTATATACAGGGCGTAGATAGCATCTATGATCTAGTATGGGCAGACGGCCCTATGGGACGTGTAACATACGGTGATGTGTTCCATCAAAACGAAGTAGAGCAGTCAGCTTATAACTTCGAACAAGCGGATGTTGAGTTCTTATTTGCACAGTTTGATCACTGTGAGAAAGAAAGTGAAAAGCTAATCGAAGCAGGCTTACCATTACCAGCTTATGAGCAAGTAATGAAAGCATCACATGCGTTTAACTTATTAGACGCTCGTCACGCTATCTCAGTAACAGAACGTCAACGTTATATCTTACGTGTTCGTGCTTTATCTAAAGCGTGTGCACAAAGTTACTATGATGCCCGTGAAGCACTTGGTTTCCCGCTTTGTAAGGATTAAGAATTAGCATGTCAGCAGAAAATTTATTAGTAGAAATTGGCACTGAAGAGTTGCCACCGAAAGCACTTCGTAAACTTGCTGAGTCATTTGCTGAGAACTTAACAGCAGAACTTGCAAGCTTAGAATTAGCACATCAAGGTGTTAACTGGTACGCATCTCCACGTCGTTTAGGTTTACGTGTAACAGCACTTGAAGCAAAGCAAAGTGACAAAGTAGTTGAAAAGCGTGGTCCTGCAGTAGCTGCCGCTTTTGATGCCGATGGAAACCCAACTAAAGCAGCAATGGGTTGGGCACGTGGTTGTGGTATCGATGTAAGCGATGCAGAAACGATTGAAACAGATAAAGGTGCTTGGTTATTACATAAAGCACAGGTTGAAGGTCAAGCAACAACTTCGCTTATGAGCGATGCTGTAAACAAGGCACTTGCAAAATTACCTATCCCTAAACCAATGCGTTGGGGTGCGAGTAAAACGCAATTCATTCGTCCTGTACACACAGCGACTATTTTATTTGGTAGCACGCTAATCGAAGGTGAGATCCTTGGTAAGCAAGTTGGTAACCAATTACAAGGGCACCGTTTCCATCATCCAGAAAAAGTAACAATCAACCACGCTGATGATGTGTTTGATGTTCTGAAATCTGCTTACGTTGTCGCTGACTTCGAAGCGCGTAAAGCACAAATTCGTGAACAGATTGAAGCAGCAGCTGCAGCTGTAAATGCAAAAGTAGCGATGGATGAAGACTTACTTGAAGAAGTAACATCGTTGGTTGAATGGCCAGTAACACTAACAGCAACATTCGAAGAAGCATTCTTAGACGTTCCTTCTGAAGCGCTTATTTATACTATGAAGGACGATCAAAAGTACTTCCCGTTATTAGACCAAGAGGGCAACTTACTTAACAAGTTCCTATTTGTTTCTAATATCGAAAGTAAAGATCCAAGCGTAGTAATTGCGGGTAACGAAAAAGTTGTTCGTCCTCGTTTAGCCGATGCACAGTTCTTCTACGAAACTGATAAGAAGAAAACGCTAGAAAGCCGTTTAGAATCGCTAGATACTGTTTTATTCCAAAAGCAACTTGGTACGCTGAAAGATAAATCTGAGCGTATTAGTGAGCTTGCAGGTTACATTGCTGAGCAATTAGGTGCCGATGCCGAGCTTGCTAAGCGTGCAGGTCTGTTAAGTAAAACAGACTTAATGACCGAAATGGTCATGGAATTTACCGACGTACAAGGTGTAATGGGTATGCATTACGCGCGTCACGACGGTGAAGCTGAAGAAGTTGCACTCGCGCAAAATGAACAATATATGCCTCGCTTCGCGGGTGATAACTTACCAACAAATGTGATCAGCTGTGCTGTCGCAATTGCTGATAAGTTTGATACGCTGGTGGGTATTTTCGGTATTGGTCAAGCGCCAAAAGGTGATAAAGACCCATTTGCACTTCGCCGTGCTGCAATTGGTGCACTTCGCATCATGGTTGAAAAATCATTACCGCTAGATATCTTAGACCTTGTTGCTAAATCACAAACGCTATTCGGTGAAAAGCTAACTAACCTTAACGTATCAACAGATGTGTTTGAGTTTATGCTAGGTCGTTTTCGTGCATGGTATCAAGATGAAGGTATCGAAGTTGATGTGATCCAAGCTGTACTAGCACGTCGTCCAACTAAACCAGTTGATTTCGATCGTCGTGTTAAAGCGGTAAGTCACTTCCGTACATTAGACGCAGCAGAAGCGCTTGCAGCAGCAAATAAACGTGTAAGCAATATCTTGGCTAAAAATGACATCACAACACAAGGTGATGTAAACGAGAGCCTATTAAGCGATGACGCAGAAAAAGTATTAGCGTCACACGTTGCTAAGTTTGCAACTGAGCTTGCACCTCTGTATGCAAATGGCGATTACCAAGAAGCATTATCACAACTTGCGGGTATTCGTGAGAGTGTTGATAACTTCTTCGATAACGTCATGGTAATGGCAGATGACGAAGCGGTTAAACAAAACCGTTTAGCATTATTAAGCCAACTAAGCCGTCTGTTTTTAGATATTGCTGATATTTCTGTACTTCAGAAGTAAGCAGTAGCCAATTTATAAAAGCCAGCTCAGTGCTGGCTTTTTTGTAGCATAAGGAACAGTAATGAAACGTATAATTACTTTAGCATTAGCAGGCTTATTAACTGCCTGTTCTAGCCAAATACAAATGCCAAGCATTGACGATATTCTGCCAAGTAAAGACCTCGACCGTACTATGTATTTACGTGGTGACTTTACTCTATGGGATGCTGAGCCTCAGTATCAATTAGAGCAAGTTGCACCGGGTATATTCCAAACCGAAGTAAAATTTTCAACACCTGGTAAGGTGTATGAATTCAAAGTAGCGGATGCTGACTTTAGTGAAGGCTACAACTGTGGTTACAGTGATATGGACCCAGCAGGGCAATCATTGGTTTTAGGCCAAGCTGCTAATGCTGACTGTAATACCATCTATAATTATTTCAGCTTTAAACCCGCTGCAAAAGGTGTGTATGTAGTGAGCTTTGATTACCGCAATAGTAATCAACCAAAAGTGACAGTAACGAAGAAATAGCTATAAGCTTTCAGCTGTCAGTTTTAAGCCGATCGGATCGAGTGAGCGTTTAATATTGATAAATGCTCACTTTTAATTTTAATTGATTAACTCGAAACTCGAAACTCGAAACTCGAAACTCGAAACTCGAAACTCGAAACTCGAAACTCGAAACTCGAAACTCGAAACTCGAAACTCGAAACTCGAAACTCGAAACTCGAAACTCGTTGTTACAACCCTTTCTTCACCAAGTATCGATACGGTGCTTGCTCTACATCTTTAGCCACAAGTGTGTGATCCATAAAAGTACAAAAACTTGGGATATCGCGGGTGGTTGATGGGTCGTCGGCGATAATAAGTAAGGTTTCGCCATCTTTCATTTTACGTACTGCGCCACGTACCATCATCACAGGTTCTGGACAACGAAGGCCAAGTGCATCTAATTGGTGATCGGGATTATCAAAACTCATGGCTGACCTTTTGGATGAAAGAGACGATTAATAAGCGGCTATTTTAACTTTCTATTGCCGCCAGTTTCAATAAGCGAAAGCAAAGCAAATAAAAAAGGCGCACTGAGCAAATCAGTGCGCCTTTTTATCACCAAGATGTTTGGTGTGAGCTCGTTATTCTACGCGCTCAAATACAGTTGCAATACCTTGGCCTAAACCAATACACATAGTTGCTAGACCGTATTTAGCGTTCTTGTCTTCCATTAGGTGAACAAGTGTTGTGCTAATACGTGAACCAGAACAACCAAGTGGGTGACCAAGTGCAATTGCACCACCATTTAGGTTAACTTTTTCATCTACCACATCCATCAGACCTAGGTCTTTTAACACTGGTAGAGATTGTGCTGCGAATGCTTCGTTAAGCTCTGCAACATCGATATCGTCAATAGTGATACCAGCTTGTTGAAGTGCTTTTTGCGATGCAGGAACAGGGCCATAACCCATGATTGATGGATCGCAACCTGCAACAGCCATTGCTTTAATACGCGCACGAATTGGTAAACCCAGTTCTTTAGCTTTCTCTTCGCTCATTACAAGCATGGCTGATGCGCCGTCAGAAAGAGCAGATGAAGTACCTGCAGTTACGCTACCTGATGCTGGATTGAATACTGGGCGTAGTTGCGATAAACCTTCAACGGTTGTCTCAGGACGGATTACTTCATCGTCTTCAACTAAGATTAAAGAACCATCTGCATCGTGACCTTCCATTGGCAGGATTTCACGACGGAAACGACCTTCAACAGTTGCAGCGTGTGCACGTTGGTGTGAACGGTAAGCAAATTCGTCTTGTTGCTGGCGGCTAATGCCGTGAAGCGTAGCAAGGTATTCTGCTGTTAAACCCATTACGCCAGCAGCTTGTGCTACAGACGTTGATAAACCAGGGTGAAAATCATTACCGTGAGTCATAGGTACGTGACCCATGTGCTCAACACCACCAATGATGTAGGTATCACCAGCGCCTGTCATAATTGCACGTGCCGCATCGTGTAATGCTTGCATTGATGAACCACATAAACGGTTAACTGTTACTGCTGGTACTGAGTGTGGGATACCGGCTAGTAGTGCTGCGTTACGAGCAATGTTAAAGCCTTGCTCTAAAGTTTGTTGTACACAGCCCCAGTAAATATCATCAATTGATGCTGGATCAACGGCTGGGTTACGGTCTAACAAACCTTTCATTAAGTGAGCACTTAAATCTTCCGCACGCTTGTTTTTGAATACGCCGTTCTTTGAACGACCCATTGGTGTGCGGATACAATCTACGATTACTGGATTATTCATGTTTCTTATCCTTCCACCTTATAGAATACACGGCCTTCTTCGGCCCACTTGCGAGTTTCATCTGATACTTGGTAAATCGCACCTAAGTGAGCGTACTTGTCTGCTGTTGCAACAAAGTTCGCTAAACCTGTTTGATCTAAGTAACGGAATGCACCGCCTCTAAATGGAGGGAAACCAATGCCGTAAATTAGCGCCATATCAGCTTCTTGTGGTGACGCTACGATACCTTCTTGTAAACAAAGTAGTACTTCGTTGATCATAGGTACCATACAACGGTCGATGATTTCTTGTTTATCAAAATCTTTAGGTGCATCAGTGATAGCACTTAGTAGCTCAGTTGCTGTTGCATCTTGCGATTTTTTAAGACGACCGCGACGGTCAGGTGCATATTGGTAGAAACCAGCGCCATTTTTCTGACCAAAACGTTTTTCGTTTGCAAATACAGTTACTGGGTCTTTGTCTTGACGAGCCATACGCTCAGGGAAGCCGTCAGCCATTACGCCAGTGCAGTGGTAAGCTGTATCGATACCCACAACATCAAGCAGATAAGCAGGACCCATAGGCCAGCCAAATACGTTTTCCATCACTTTATCAACTTTTGCGAAGTCAGCACCTTCAACAACTAGTTTGCTGAAGCCTGCAAAGTAAGGGAATAGCACGCGGTTTACAAAGAAACCAGGGCAGTCGTTTACAACAATTGGTGATTTACCAAGTTTTAATGCGTAATCAACAACGGCATTAATTGTTGCTTCTGATGTTTTTTCACCACGAATGATTTCTACTAATGGCATTTTTGGCACTGGGTTAAAGAAGTGCATACCGCAGAAGTTTTCTGGTTTTTCAAGAGCAGACGCTAACTCATCAATACGAATAGTTGATGTGTTTGAAGTTAGGATAGTGCCCGCTGGTAAGTCTTTTTCAAGACCAGCAAGAACGGCTTGCTTAACTTTAGGGTTTTCAACAACCGCTTCAACAACGATATCAGCACCTTGTAGGTCTGCATCGTTTAGCGTTGGTTTGATTTTACCTAAAGTAGCAACCATCTTATCCATCGTCATGTGGCCACGTTGTACTTTTTTACCAAGTAGCTTAGATGCTTCGCCCATACCTAAATCAAGAGCATCTTGGTTGATGTCTTTCATGATAATAGGTGTGCCTTTATAAGCAGACTGATATGCAATACCGCCGCCCATAATACCAGCACCTAATACAGCAGCTTGTTTAATTTCAAGCTCACTGTGCTTAGCTTGCTTCTTCGCTTTACCTTTAATGTATTGGTCAGCTAAGAAAATACCGGTTTGCGCGGCAGCTTCGCTTGTTGCTGCAAGTTTAGCAAAGTTAGCGTTTTCAATAGCCATTGCTTCAGCGCGTTCACAGTTTGCAGCAGCTTTGATTGTTTTTACAGCCATAACAGGTGCTGGGTAATGACCTTTTGTCTGACCCATTACCATGCCTTCCGCCATTGCAAAGCTCATACCTTGCTCAACACGGTTCATTTTCAGTGGCTGTAATTTTACTTGTCGTTTTGCTTGCCAATCTAGCTTACCAGCGATGGCTTGCTCAAGTGTTGCAATACTTGACTCTAAAAGTTTGTCAGCACTAACTACCGCGTCAAATGCACCTACTTTTAAGGCATCTTCAGCACGGTTTTCTTTGCCTGTGGTGATCCACGTCATCGCATTATCAGCACCAATAAGGCGCGGAAGGCGAACTGTACCACCAAAACCAGGCATAATGCCTAATTTCACTTCAGGTAGGCCAATTTTAGCGTTAGAGCTAGCAACGCGATAATCGGTAGCAAGTGCCCACTCACATCCACCACCAAGTGCCATGCCGTTTACAGCACTTAACGTTGGGAAAGGTAAATCTTCAATAGCGTCAAAAACGTCAGTTGCATTTTTGATCCATGCAACAAGTTCTTCTTGAGGTTTAGTGAAAGTAGGTAAAAATTCGAAAATGTCGGCGCCGATAATGAAATGATCTTTATCGCTGGTGAACACCATGCCTTTGATATCTGAGTTTGTTGCCAATTCTTTTAATGCTAAAGCGCAATCTTGCAAGGTTTGCTGCGAAAGTTTGTTTACTGAGCCGTCAGCACAGAACTTAAACTCGGCGATGTTGTCCTTGATGAAAGCAACTTCAAATGAATCGCTTTTATATAACATTATTATTCTCCCTAGTTTATTAACTAAGACTGGTACGATGAGTTTGCATTTCAATCAGTGTGCTTGCTTTAAAATGAAAATGCAACGAAAAAATTACTACGCTTTATCGCGATTGATTAAAATATAGCTGGTTTGATGCTAAGGTGTAGTGGAACTTTATTGTTAGTTATTCTTTAATTTTTGTTAAAGGTCATCATGAAAAAACAACTCCTTGGTTGGACGGCTGCCGCATTACTTTTTCCTTTTTTTGCAGCCGACGCCAACGATAAACATGACGCTTTCTTAAAAGCAGAAAAAAAGGCCCGTTACGGTGATTATCAAGACATGAAAGAGGCGGCAAATGGGCTTAATCACCCATTAAAGCCTTATGTTGAAATGGCTTATTGGCAGCGTAACCCAAGCCTTAAGCATCAAACTGAAATCGAAAACTTTTTAAACGTTTATCAAAATACGCCTTTAGAATGGCCTGTGCGAAAAACGTGGCTTGAGTACTTAAGACAGAATAATAAAAAAGCAGCGTATATTCGTAATTATCGAGAAACCAGTAATAACGAACTGACCTGCCCATACTTGAGTTTTCAATTAGATTTGGGTGCACCCGAAAAAGCTATTATGAATCAGGTGACTGATTTATGGGTGGTGGGAGATTCACAACCGAAAGAGTGTGATCAGCTTTTTTCCTTATGGAAGAAAAAAGGCTACCAAACTCAGCAACGAGTTTGGCAACGCATTACATTAGCGGCTGAAGGTGGATCAGCAAGTTTAATTCCTTATTTAAAAACCTTGCTTCCTCGCAATGAACAATATTTAGCTGATTTATATTTAACAGTGCGAAGAGACCCAAGTGCATCAGCTGGCTTATATCGATTTAAAAAGAAAACAGCCAAAGAGGGACAAATAGCACTTTATGGTGTGAAGCGTTTAGTTTGGCGAGATAAAGATTTAGCACTAAGGGCGTGGGAAAAACTCGATAAAATGTTCACCTATACGGATGAACAAAAAGCGGATGTGTATTACAGCTTTGCTTTATCGCTCGCTTCAAGTGGTCATAATCAAGCGCGTTTTTGGCTTAACAAAGTACCGAAAGAGCGGCAAACAAGTAAACTTATGCAATGGCAGCTTGCTAACATGCTTGAAAGACAAGATTGGTCAGGGATCGCTGCCTTTTTTACCGGTAAAGAAAATTTAAGTTTAGGGCAGCAATATTGGTTGGCATATAGCTTAAATCAGCGTGGCGAAGTCGAACGAGCTCGTGCCATTTGGCAAACAGTGGCAAAAGAGCGTGATTATTATGGGTTTTTAGCATCTGCTCGGTTAGGTATCCCTGTAAGCTTAAATAACAAAGGATTACAAGTAAGTGATCAACTCAAGCTTGAGGTTGCAAATGCACCTGGTTTTAAACGGGCTCGAGCGCTTTATGAGCTTGAACGTTTCACATCTGCGCGTCGTGAGTGGAATTATTTAACAGATACATCAACCAAAGAAGAAAAGCTCGCGGCTTCGATGCTTGCGGCAGAGCTTGACTGGTATGACAGCACTATTTATACCTTGGCACAAATAAAAGAATGGGATTATGTCGAGCTGCGCTTTCCATTTGCCTTTAAAAATATTTTTGAAAACTACAGTAATCGCAGTCATATAGATGTTGCGTGGAGTATTGCAATTTCACGACGTGAAAGTTCGTTTGCTCCTGATGCTCGCTCTCATGCCAACGCTTACGGTTTGATGCAATTGTTACCAAGTACAGCGAAATATATGAATAAAAGCGCTGTATCTCGAAAACAGCTATATCAACCACGAACAAATATTCGTTTAGGTAGTCAATATCTACAGTATTTGAAAAAGAAAAATCATGGCAATGAGATCTTAGCTACGGCTTCTTATAATGCGGGTTATCATAGAATTAAGCGCTGGATACCAGAGCAAGCAATGCCAGCAGAGTTATGGATAGAGTTAATTCCTTACACAGAAACGCGCAACTATGTAAAAAATGTTTTTGCGTACAGGCAGGTATACCATACGCGTCTTGGTCGAGATGGTAATGTATTGGCGCCAATTCTTGATATGACTATGGGTGGTTAGTTTATATATGTTGCTAAATTGCCTCTGTTGGGGGATATAGCCGACTATGATAGACTGACAACAAGTTAAATTTACTAAAATGGGTTTACTATGGATAAATTAGCGGTGTTATACGCCGAACACATTGCAACCTTACAGCAGCGTACTCGAACTATTACAGAGCGTGAAGGTTTAGAAGGGTTGGTGATTCACTCAGGTCAAGCTAAGCGCCAGTTTTTAGATGACATGTATTATCCGTTTAAAGTGAATCCACAATTTAAAGCCTGGTTACCGGTGATTGATAATCCACACTGCTGGATTGTGGTGGATGGTACAGCAAAACCTAAATTAATCTTTTATCGTCCTGTTGATTTTTGGCACAAGGTACCCGATGAGCCTCGTGATTTTTGGGCTGAGTATTTTGATATTGAATTGTTAGTTCAGCCAGATCAGGTAGAGAAACTGCTTCCTTACGACAAGGCTAAATTTGCTTATATCGGTGAATATTTAGAGGTTGCTCAAGCGCTGGGCTTTAGCATTATGAACCCTGAGCCAGTAATGAACTACTTGCATTACAATCGTGCTTATAAAACGCAATACGAACTTGAGTGTTTGCGTCAAGCCAACCGTATCGCAGTAGAGGGTCACAAAGCAGCACGCGATACTTTCTTTGCTGGTGGTTCAGAGTTTGATATTCAGCAAGCTTATCTCATGGCAACGCGTCAGAGTGAAAACGAAATGCCATACGGCAATATTGTTGCGCTTAATGAAAACTGTGCGATTTTGCATTACACCCATTTTGAGCCTCAAGCACCGCAAAGCCATCGTTCTTTCTTAATTGATGCGGGTGCTAACTTTAATGGTTATGCGGCAGACATCACGCGTACCTATGATTTTAAAAAGTCAGGCGAATTTAGTGACTTAATCAAGGTAATGACTGAACATCAAATTGCTTTAGGTAAGTCTTTAAAGCCAGGTTTGTTATATGGCGAACTGCATTTAGATTGTCATCAACGTGTAGCACAAGTACTGAGCGACTTTAATATTGTGAAGTTACCAGCTGCTGAGATTGTTGAGCGTGGTATTACTTCAACCTTCTTCCCACATGGTCTTGGTCATCATTTAGGCTTGCAAGTTCATGATATGGGCGGCTTTATGGCCGATGATAAGGGGACGCATCAGGCACCGCCAGAGGGTCATCCTTTCCTTCGTTGTACTCGTTTAATAGAGAAAAACCAAGTATTTACAATTGAACCAGGTTTATACTTCATCGAATCATTACTTGGTGACCTTGCGCAAACTGATAACAAGCAATTCATTAACTGGGAAAAAGTTGAAGAGTTCAAGCCATTTGGCGGTATCCGTATTGAAGATAACATTATCGTTCATGAAGATAGCTTAGAAAACATGACCCGTGATCTATACTTAGATTAATCGTTACATGTTAGTGAATGTCGGGGCCGCTTGGCCCCATTTTTTTAGATAAACAATTATGTCTGAATATCAATATCCGGCTGAGCCGGTTTTTTACCAAGAAGAAATTAAAAAAAGCACCTTTATTGTGCATATTGCCCACACCCCAGATCTAGCGGCTGCAAAAGCCTTTATTAAAGAAATCCAAGATAAATACAGTGATGCACGACATAATTGTTGGGCGCATGTTGCAGGCAACCCAGGTGGTAGTCACGTTTATGGTTTTTCGGATGATGGAGAGCCAAATGGTACTGCCGGCAAGCCCATGCTTAATGTGTTAACTGGATCGGGTATCGGTGAAATAACGGCGGTAGTAACACGTTATTTTGGTGGTATTAAGCTTGGTACAGGCGGTCTAGTACGTGCTTATGGCGGTAGTTTAAATAATGCTATGCGTGAGCTTAAAACCATCACGAAAGTTCCGAGTATTGAGTTAATTGGCCACAGCGACTACAGCGCACAAGGGGCAATAGAGCAGTTACTAAAAAGTAAATATCAAGTGCTTAATATTGATAAGCAATTTGCTGAAAACATTACTTGGCAAATAGAGATTGATAGTCGGCAAGCTGAGCAAGCCATTAATGATGTGCATGAGCTTACTCATGGAGCAGTGGTGCTAAAACTCAGAAAAGTTTGAAATGTAAAAATAATACATTCCGTTTACTTACAATTAAGCCTATAAGACAATAAACTGTATTAGCTAAATCAATTAAATAAGAAAGCGATACGCCTCGATGCAATTTCGTACCATAATTAAAATTCTCGGCCAACTTGTGGCACTATTTAGTATCACCATGGTGCCACCGGCACTGGTGTCTTTAATTTATAAAGACGGTGGTGGTGTGCCATTCGTTCTTGCTTTCATCTTTAGTGTTGTGATTGGTTTAGCGGCTTACTATCCGAACCGTCATGAGCATGGTGATCTAAAAGCCCGAGAAGGCTTCTTGATTGTGGTTTTGTTCTGGCTGGTACTAGGTACCTTCGCAGCAGTGCCTTTAGTGTTCTTACAAGAGCCTAACCTCTCCTTAGCTGACTCCGTATTTGAAGCCTTTTCAGGGCTAACAACCACAGGTGCTACGGTACTAACCGGAATTGAATACCTGCCTAAGTCTGTACTCTTTTATCGCCAACAATTGCAGTGGTTAGGTGGTATGGGGATCATCGTACTCGCGGTCGCGGTACTGCCTATGCTAGGGGTCGGTGGTATGCAGTTATATCGTGCAGAAACCCCAGGACCTGTTAAAGACTCTAAAATGACGCCGCGTATTGCCGATACAGCAAAGCATCTTTGGTATATTTATGTATCGCTAACAATTGCCTGTACTTTAGCGTACTGGGCTGCGGGTATGGATTGGTTTGATGCGATTTGTCATGCGTTCTCTACTATTGCGATTGGTGGCTTTTCTACTTATGACGCGTCAATGGGGCAGTTCGATAGCCCTGTCATTAATTTTATTTGTGTGGTGTTTTTGCTTATTGCAGCAATTAACTTCTCACTTCACTATGCGGCGGTATCGTCACGCAGTATTCGTGTTTATTTACGCGACCCTGAATTTAAAGTGTTCTTACTCATTCAATTAGCATTGGTGATTGTCTGTTTTACGGTATTGTCATCGAATAACATTTATGCCGATGGTGATGAGACTCTCGACCAAGCTATGTTCCAAGCGGTATCAATGAGTACCACCGCGGGCTTTGCTACCGATAATTTCTCGGCATGGCCTTTGTTTTTACCTATTCTACTTATCTTTTCAAGTTTTATTGGTGGCTGTGCAGGTTCCACTGGCGGCGGCATGAAAGTAGTACGTGTGTTCTTACTTTATTTACAAGGTATTCGCGAGCTAAATCGACTTGTGCATCCTAGGGCTATTTACTCTATTAAACTGGGCCGAAAAGCGTTGCCCGATAAAGTAGTCGAAGCCGTTTGGGGGTTCTTTTCTGCCTATGCTTTGGTGTTTGTGATCATCATGCTGGCATTGATGGGGACGGGGATGGACAACATAAGTGCATTCTCTGCAACGGCCGCGTGTCTAAATAACTTAGGCCCAGGGTTAGGTGAAGTTGCTGCGCATTATGGTGCCATTTCAGATTCAGCCAAATGGCTATTAACGATAGCTATGGTGTTTGGTCGTCTAGAAATATTTACCTTGTTAGTGTTATTTACTCCAACCTTTTGGCGTGGATAAAACGAGTATGTGATTTTCTGTTAGTGGAGGCGAAACAATGCCGAAGACACAAAAACAAATTAATCTTGAAAAACTGGGCTGCATTCCTGCTGGTAGTTTGGTTGATATTGAAATCACCACACCAACTGATAGTAAACGCGTAAAAACAGAGTTTATTGGTTTGTTAAATGATCAATATATAATCTTAAATTACCCATCTATAAAGCGGATAGCGAATGCACATGAATACATTAAAGATGCTGTAATGATTATAATACGTGCTGTACTTGAGACGGGTGGTGGTCAAGTCATTGCGTTTCGTCAGCAGGTTAGTGCAATTTCATCGCATCCTCATCGCTTAATTTTTCTAAACTTTCCACAGCAAGTGCAGCTTTATAGTTTAAGAAGTGAAACGCGAATTCCCACACTATTTTCTGCAAACTTACTGATCAAAGAGCAAACACTCGAAGGCCTCATTAAAGATATTTCTCTCACTGGCGTGCAGTTTGATATCGACAGTAAAGAAGACTTGAGCCAGCTCAAAGGGCAAGAGTGTAAGGTTGTGCTAAGTAAACGGGAGTTTAATGGCACTGTATGTCGAGTACGTAAAAGAGCGGCAGGTTTTATTTTAGGTATTCAGTTAGATTCGAGTAAAGATGAAATGAAAGGCTTTATGAAAGAACATTTAATCGACTTGTCTGTACTTGAAAAATAGCAGAAGTCGCCATTTTGCAACAAAGTGGCGACTTTTCATGTTTTTATCCTGCCAACACCTAAATTAATTCATAATAAACTTAAATTTACCTTAAAAATCAATGCTTTGAATGTGGTTTTTATTTTCGTTTTTTTATTTTAATTTCTTCGTTCAGATTGAGTTTATATTCAAACTCAGAAAAATTTGCTTTTCTGATCCTGTATTACACCCACTGTCTCCATTTTAAATCTTGTAAGTTATTGATTTTAAATGATGTAAAAAAACTACCATTCACTCTGTTGCAAAATAGCAACAAAAAAATCGACTAATTTTTATTAAAAACCATGTTTTAACGTGAAAGTTATTGATTTTTATGACTTTTTAAACATTGGCATCGAAGTTGATATAGTCCTAGCGAACACAGAGAAAAACTGATTCAGGAATATATCCTTTATCAAAGTTGAGACAACATTGAAGGAATAGTGATTATGAAAACATTACATAAAACTTTAGCACTGGTAGCTCTAGCAACATCTTCAGCAGCGTTTGCTGCAGATTTTGACACATTAGATGTTAATGGTGATGGCGCTATCAGCAAAAGTGAAGCATCTGTAAGCGAAGCACTAATGAGTCAATTTAAAGAGCTAGATACAGATGGTAACGGTGAGCTTTCTAAAGAAGAGTATTCAAAAGCTTAATTTCATTGTAAGGACACACTGAAAAGGACTTTCTAACTCAGACAACACACTTTGAAGGAATGACATTATGAACACAGTAAATAAAACACTTGCACTTATGGCACTAGTATCTTCATCAGCAGCATTTGCGATGAGTGATTTCGATACCCTAGACGTTGATGGCGATGGTGTAATCAGCCAAAGCGAAGCGTCCGTTGATGCAGAGTTAATGAGCAAATTCAGTGAACTAGACACTGACGGTAACGGCGAGTTATCGAAACAAGAGTTCTCAAAAGCTTAATGCAATTAAATAACAGTTTACTTAGCTGATCAGTTCTGTGCTGCCAAAGACAGCCTAAATGGATAAGGGAATCCATGAAAAAGGACAATACCGGAAGTGCGATCAGCTAACACTTAATATTGAAGGAATATGATTATGAAAGCAGTTAATAAAACCTTAGCACTTATTGCACTTGTATCTTCATCGGCAGCATTTGCAGCAACAGACTTTGATACCTTAGATGTAGACGGTAACGGCGTGATCAGCAAAAGCGAAGCGGCGGTTGATGCAAACATCATGTCGCAGTTCAAAACATTAGATGTTGATGGCGACGGCGTTCTTACTGAAGCAGAGTTTTCTAAAGCCGAATAACTGAACTAATACGCAGTTATACCAGTTTCCACTGAACAGGGATCTCAGAAACGGATTTCACTCTTTTCAAATTTTGAGGTAGTTATTATGAAACAGTTAAGCACAACAATCGCAATTTTAGCATTAGCAACATCATCAGCAGCTTTTGCACAGGGCGTAAGCTTTGCAACATTTGATACTGACGGCGATGGTGTGATCAGTAAAGAAGAAGCATCTGCAAATATACAGCTTGAAAAGTTATTCCCAGAGCTAGACAGCGATGGTAATGGCGAACTATCAAAAGAAGAGTTCGCTCAAATCCAATAGAATCTTTTAGAAAAGTTAGGTACTTTCACTTCAAGAGTCGTAAAGCAGCTGTGATGGCTGCTTTTTTCGTTTATAAGCTTTTACTTACAAGAAGATAGCACTTACTTGGAACAGCTTTTCAACAACCGTAATGTGCTTTTTATCAATCAAGAACATGATTACGTGGTCACCAGACTGAATAACCGTATCGTCATGGGCAATCAGTACGTCGTCGTTACGTACTATTGCGCCAATAGTCGTACCTGCGGGTAGTTTGATATCAGCAATTGCTCGGCCAACAACTTTAGAAGTATGCTCATCACCATGAGCAACCGCTTCAATGGCTTCTGCTGCGCCTTTACGCAATGAATAAACATTAACGATGTCACCACGACGAACGTGTGTTAGCAGCGCCGAGATGGTTGCTTGCTGAGGCGAAATAGCAATATCAATTTCACCACCTTGTACTAAGTCGACATAAGCACCACGCTGAATAAGCACCATGGTCTTTTGTGCGCCCATACGCTTTGCCAGCATCGCAGACATAATGTTTGCTTCATCGTCGTTAGTTACCGCAATGAACACATCAACCTGCTCGATATGTTCTTCGGATAACAGCTCTTGATCAGAGGCATCGCCACAAAACACCACGGTGTTATCAAGCATTTCGGATAACTGCGCAGCTCGCTCTTTATTCCGCTCAAGTAATTTAACACTGTGATTTTTCTCGAGTGAACGAGCAAGTCCTGCACCGATGTTACCACCACCGGCAATCATGATCTTTTTGTATGAACGTTCGAGCTTTTGCAGCTCATTCATTACCGCTCGAATATGCTTGGTTGCAGCGATAAAGAACACTTCATCGTCCGCTTCGATAACGGTTGTGCCAAGCGGTTTAATTGCTTTACCTTGACGATAAATAGCCGCTACGCGAGTTTCGACATTCGGAATGTGTTCTTTCAAGGCTGAAAGAGCATAACCAACCAGTAAACCGCCGTAATACGCTTTCACCGCAACTAGCGATAACATGCCATCGGCAAATTGTAATACCTGTAAAGCGCCCGGATAATCGATTAAGCGACGAATATACTTAGTAACCAACGCTTCAGGCGCAATATAGTGATCAACAGGTAAGTCATCGTTATGGAATAGCTTTTCGCGATACTTTAAGTATTGCTCTGAGCGAATTCGGGCTATTTTGGTTGGGGTGTTAAAAATACTATAAGCGACTTGGCAAGCGACCATGTTCACTTCGTCAGAACTGGTTACGGCAATAATCATATCGGCGTCTTCTGCACCTGCACGGCGCAATACATCGGGATGCGCACTGTGGCCAGTAACACCTTGTAAGTCGTACTTATCTTGTAACTCTCGCAAACGGTTACCGTCGATATCGACAACGGTGATCTCATTTTGCTCACCAACGAGGTTTTCTGCCAATGTGCCACCAACTTGTCCGGCACCGAGTATGATTATTTTCATAGCGTGTTCTTATTAGTGTTTTTTAACTAGCTTTGCATAGTAGAAACCGTCACTTTCACCAGGCAATAATTGCAGACCAGGTAAAGTAGGGGTGTCGTTTTCATGCAGAGGTACATGTTCAGCACTTTGATTATTAGCAAGGAACTTAGCAACTTGTTGCTGGTTCTCTTGCGGTAATACAGAGCAGGTCGCGTAAACTAACGTACCACCAGGCTTAAGTAGTGGCCAGATGCTATTGAGGATATCGCCTTGTAAATTTGCCAGATCTTCAATATCAGATGCGCGTCGTAACCACTTAATATCAGGATGACGACGAATAACACCTGTTGCTGAGCAAGGCACATCAAGTAATATACGATCGAATTGCTGCTCATCCCACCAAATATGTGGTTGTGAAGCATCAGCACATTGTAGATCGGCAGTTAAACCAATGCGTACAAGATTTTGTTTAACGCGTTCAAGACGTTCGCTATCGCTATCAAGTGCTAATACGTCGGCATCGGCAAGCTCTAGAATATGGCAGGTTTTGCCACCAGGGGCCGCGCACGCATCTAAAATAACATCATCATTTTGTGGCTCAAGAAAACGTGCCGCTAACTGAGCTGCCGCATCTTGCACTGAGCAGGCACCGGTATCAAATTCTGGCAGTGCGTATACATCACACGGTTTTGCGAGTTTAATTCCATCAGGAAAGTCAGGATTTAAGGTGTGCTCAATATCATTGGCTTTAAGCATCTCGCTGTATTCTTGAGTGCTGTATTGCGCTTGGTTTACACGTAACCACATAGGTGCTTGTTGTTGGTTGGCTTCAAGGATCTCTTGCCAGTTGTCAGGGTAAGCCGCAGTTAGTTGTTTGATAAACCAACCTGGGTGGTTAAATTTGCAAACAGGAATTTGCTGCGCTTTTTCTTCAAGCTCTGCTTGTTCACGTTGGAAACTACGTAAAATCGCGTTGATCAGGCCTTTTAAACCCAGTGCGCGCATTTGCTGAAGTGCATTTACTGTTTCGCTAATAGCCGCATGAGGCGGCACACGCATATGTTGAAGTTGGTAAATACCCACATACAACAAGAACTGGAAAATACGGCGTTTACCTTTTAAGGGTTGATCTAAAAGTTGCTGGCAATAATTCTCTAAACTAGGTAAATAGCGCAGCACTCCGTAGCAAATTTGTTGTAAAAGGGCCTTGTCTTTAGGCGATAAACCTTGGCTGGCAAAAGGTAGCTCTTGATTTAATGATGCACCTTTATCAACTACGTTATAGAGAGTCTCAGCAGCGAGTGCTCTTACATTACTCATTGTTTTGGCCTAATGTTGTACCCGGTTCAACCCAATCACTGCGGCCATTTAAGAAATCGCTCACTGCCATTGGCTTTTTACCTTGCGGTTGAAGGAGGGTGATTTTAAGTGCATCTTGCCCACAGCCAACGGTAATACCTTGCTTATCAGCAGCAATGATTTTACCGGCTTGTGCAGTTTGCGATACAACTTCGGCTTGCCAAATTTTTACCGTTTGTCCTGCCATTTCAGTAAAGCAAACAGGCCATGGATTAAAGGCACGGATATTACGCTCAATTTGCGCAGCATCCATTGACCAATCAATATTGGCTTCGTCTTTTGATAGCTTCTTGGCGTAATTTGCTTGTGCGTCATCTTGCTTTTCTGGGGTGATTTCACCCGCAGCAAGACGATTAATCGTGCTGATCAGTGCATCTGGACCAAGCGCAGCCAGCTTATCGTATAAAGAGCTACTGGTTTCTGTGCTATCAATCGGGCAGCGGCTGATGTGCAGCATGTCACCGGTATCTAAGCCTTCATCCATTTGCATTATTGTTACACCGGTTTCATTATCGCCAGCCCAAATAGCACGTTGAATCGGTGCTGCACCACGCCAGCGCGGTAAAATAGAACCATGCACATTTAAACAGCCTAAGCGTGGCGCGTCTAAAATTGCTTTTGGTAATAATAAGCCGTATGCCACCACAATCATGATGTCTGCGTTTAGGCTTGTAAGCTCTGCAAGCGCTTCAGCTGATTTTAACGATTGCGGTTGAAATACAGGTAAGTTATGAGCAAGTGCTAGCTCTTTAACTTCACTGGCTTTAAGCTTTTTACCGCGGCCCGCAGGGCGATCAGGTTGGCTATAAACACCAACAACGTCGTGCTCTGAGTCGATCAATGCTTGTAAATGGCGCGCAGCAAAATCTGGCGTACCAGCAAAAATAATGCGTAATGGTTGTGTCACAGAAATTCCTATTGATTAACTTATTGTTTTGCAGCCAGCTTTGCTTCTTTTTCAAGCTTTTTACGGATACGTTGGCGCTTTAAAGGCGATAGATAATCAATAAATAGGGTGCCTTTAAGGTGATCAAGCTCGTGCTGAATACAAATAGCTAATAGCTCGTCAGCATCTAGGCTGAACTCTTCACCATTTTCATTTAGCGCTTTTACAGTTACTGTTTCTGCGCGGTCAACTTTTGCATATGAATAAGGCACTGACAAACAGCCTTCTTCACTTACCGTTGAGCCATCTTTCTTGGTGATTTCTGGGTTAATTAATACTAACGGTTGGTCGCGCTCTTCTGATACATCGATCACCACAATTCGCTGGTGGATATCTACTTGCGTTGCAGCTAAGCCGATACCGTTTTCGTCATACATTGTTTCAAGCATGTCTTTGACAATTTGACGAACTTCATCGTTTACTTCTGGTACTTCTTTCGCGATTGTACGTAAACGCTCATCCGGAAATCTCAAAACTTCTAACCTAGCCATAGTTACCTTTTACACTTGTGATTCATTTAGGGTATTGTATGCTCTTATTTTAGCCATTCGTGTTCACCTTTAACAGGTTTTGGTTGATAATAATCAAAAAACAACTCAAGGAAGCCAAATGAGATACTCACTAGTTGCGGCTTTGCTAGCCATTAGCTGTGCTTTTCCAGCAGCTGCTGATGTGTTAACGATCAAAAAAGACGCTCCAAAACAATATATTGTAAAGAAAGGTGATACACTTTGGGATATTTCAGGTGTGTATCTTGACCAGCCATGGCAATGGCCTGATTTGTGGCAAATGAATCCGCAAATCGCGAATCCTCACCTTATTTATCCGGGAGATGCGCTTTCTTTAATTTACGATAAAGATGGTAATCCTCGTTTGGTTAAAAATGCACGCTATAAAAAGCTGTCTCCTGAAGGGCGAATTACGCCGAAAGGTAAGCAAGCCGTCCCTACATTACCGCTTGAGTTGTTGCGTCCATACCTCACTTATCAGCAAGCTATTAGTACAGATGGTATCGCCGAACAGCCATATGTGCTTGGTGCTAGCGTCAATACAAAAATGAACACCATGGGGCATGTTTTATATGTTAAAGGCGATCTGCATCTTAACGAGGCATATGGTGTGTACCGCCAAGGTGATAAGTTGGTTGATCCTGAATCTAAAGACGTTTTGGCACACAAAGCTGAGTTAGTTGCTATTGTACGCGCATTCAGAAGTGGAGATGTTGCTAATGGGGTGCCTGCCTCAGTTAAAGTTGAGTTAGTTAAACAAGAAATAAAACCACACGATTTCTTGATGCCCGCAATGGAAGGGCAAATGTTACCTGCATACTTCACTATGAAACGCCCAGATACGACAATGAATGGCACGATTATAGCGTCAGCCAATGAGTTGCGTGAATTTAGTACCATGGATATTGTGGTACTAAACTTGGGCGCCGATAAAGTTGAACCCGGTTTTGTGCTAGATATTCAGCGCCAATCACCAGAAGTTTTTGATGGTCGAGAGGGGCCACGTTATCGCGAAGACTCTAGTAGTCTTGAAAAACTAATTTCAGATACAAATGAGTTTTTTGGTATTGAAAGCGATGAAGACAGTAACGTATGGCATATGCCAAAGGAAAAAGTGGGTGAGTTAATGGTGTTTAAAGTATATGACAACGTTAGCTACGCATTAATAGTAAAAAACCAGCATCCAATTCGAGTTGGGGATTATGCAGTTCTAAACTAACTCACAATCTGGAGGCTCTAAGGAGGGAGCATGGTACAGGTTTCAGGCAAGCTATCCCATTGGCTTGCCTTTTATTTATGTAAAGGCTTAGGGATCAAAAGCCTTATAGCATTAAGTCAAAAGCATCCGCTTGGTGAGTTATTTTCACTCACTAGCCTACAGTTACAGCAGCTTGGTTTATCGCAGGCGCAAGCTGATAATTTAGTAAATACTGACTGGCAGTTAGTGGCTCACCATGAAACACAAATTGAGCAGTTGCAAATTAAGGTTGTGAGTTACTTTGATGACGATTATCCGCCGTTACTTAAACAAATAGCGAGTGCACCTTTATTACTGTTTTGTTTAGGTAACACGGATCTACTGCTGTCACCGCAAATAGCTATTGTTGGTAGCCGTAATGCTACACCAATAGGCCTTGAAATAGCCGCAGAGTTTGCTCATCAACTTTCACTGGCTGGCATGACAATTACCTCTGGAATGGCTATGGGTATTGATAGTGCGGCGCATAAAGGTGCATTAGCCGGTACCGGCAACACAATTGCTGTGCTTGGAACAGGAATTGATATTGCCTACCCCAAACGAAATAAATTGTTGATTAAACAGGTGGCTGAACGTGGTTTATTAGTGTCGGAGTTCTTACCTGGCACGGCAGCTAGTGCTACTAATTTTCCACGTCGAAACCGTATTATCTCCGGCCTTTCTTTAGGTGTACTTATAGTCGAGGCGCAGATAAAAAGTGGTTCACTTGTTACCGTACGCTATGCGTTAGAGCAAAATAAAGAAGTCTTTGCAGTACCGGGATCAATTAAAAGTCCTTTGTCTGAAGCGAGCCACTTTTTGATTAAGCAAGGAGCTAAACTCACAGAAAATATAAGTGATATTCTTGATGAAGTGAGCTTTTTCTGTGAAAACAGTCTATATAGTATAGAACAGCCTAGTGCAAATGAGCCTAACTGTCCTGTCTTCAACAGTATCGGGTATGAGGTCACAAGTGTTGATCAAATAACGCTGCGTAGCCAATTACCAGTCGATGAAGTACAAGCTCGGTTGCTTGACCTAGAACTTGCCGATAAAGTTGAGCGAGTGCTAGACGGTTATATAAGACTTGGAGGACATAAATATGTTTGACATCCTCATGTATCTTTTTGAAAACTACATTCATAGCGAAGCTGAAATCTTTACAGAAGAGAACGAGCTTACTGATGAGTTAGTTCGTGCAGGTTTTAATAAGCCCGAAATTTACAAAGCACTTGATTGGTTAGAGCAGCTAGCTGATCTGCAACAAAGTGATATATATCCGTATCTAAATGCACAGCCGCAGCATGCAATGCGTATTTACACTGATAGTGAGTGTCAAATGCTGAGCGTTGAGTGTCGTGGATTTTTAATGTTTATAGAGCAAATCGGTGTGATCAACACCGTTACTCGAGAAATGGTCATTGATAGACTTTGCGCTCTAGATAAGCCATTTATCTCTTTGGAAGATCTAAAGTGGGTAGTGTTAATGGTGCTATTTAATGTGCCAGGTTCAGAGCAAGCTTATGCGCAAATGGAAGACTTAATATTTGACGAACCAGCCGACGTCTTACACTGAGTAGACTTTGCTTGTATCTTTGTTGAGTTTGGGTATATTAGGCGAAAATTAGCCAACCCCACAGGAATCTTATGAGTAAAATCGACCATTCTCTTTTTTCTGCAGATAAACATGCATTAGAAAAAGAGTATGAGGTTTGCCCTAAATGCGGTTCTGAGTTGGTTATGCGCAACTCAAAGTCAGGACCGTTTTTAGGCTGTGCCAGTTACCCAAAGTGTGACTACATTCGCCCATTAGCACATCATGATAGCCAACAGATAAAAGTCCTTGAAGACAGTGCCTGTCCTGAGTGTGGCAAGCCATTGGTAATTAAAAATGGTCGCTATGGCATGTTTATAGGCTGCACAGGCTATCCAGATTGTCATTATATTGCTCATGATGAAGAGCCCGATGATGCACCAGTATTGCCAGCATGCCCAAAGTGCAAAAAAGGCCAACTTGTTGCGCGTAGTAATAAGTTTGGCAAAACCTTTTATTCTTGTGATTGCTATCCACGCTGTAAATACACATTAAATCATAAACCCGTTGCAAAGCCTTGCCCAGCTTGCCAATGGCCAATTATGACTGAAAAGAAAACTGCCTCAGGTGTTGTGCTACAATGCCCGCAGAAGTCGTGTATGCATAAGTTAGTTGAATCTTAATACACTTGTTATTCGCATATTGAGGAGAGTTCCGTTGTCTGAACCTGTTGCACAACCTGCCAGTGCTATTGATGCTTTGCAACAAGGCGGTGTAATTGTATATCCAACCGAAGCTGTATTTGGTCTTGGTTGCGATCCTGATGATCAAGCTGCGGTTGAAAAGCTATTAGCTATTAAACAGCGCCCAGTTGAAAAAGGCTTAATTTTAATTGCTGATAACTATGGTCAGTTATTAAAGTATGTTGATGATGCCAAAATCCCAATGGATAAGCGTGCAGATATCTTCTCGCAATGGCCAGGTGCGATTACCTGGGTGATGCCAGCAGCAAAAGAAACGCCAAAGTGGTTAACAGGTCAGTTTGATACTATTGCGGTACGTGTAACTGATCATCCAACAGTAAAAGCCCTGTGCCAACAATTTGGTAAACCGCTTGTTTCTACAAGTGCAAATTTAACTGGCCAGCCTACAGTTATGAGTATTGAACAGGCAAAAGCAGAGTTTACTGATATGGTTGACTTCTACGTAGATGAGCCCCTCGGCGGTAACACTCAACCAAGCGTGATCAAAGACGCAGCGACCGGCAAAGTATTTAGAGGATAAACATGCAAAGCGAGCTACTCGAACAAGTTAAAACCTATTTAATGGCCTTACAAGACACAATTTGTCAGGGCCTCGAAAGTGCCGATGGCAAAGCAAAGTTTGTTGAAGATAATTGGCAACGTGCAGAAGGCGGTGGTGGCCGTACTCGTGTTATCCAAGGTGGCAATGTCATTGAACAGGGCGGGGTAAACTATTCGCATGTGTTTGGTGCTTCAATGCCAGCCTCTGCAACAGCACATCGTCCTGAGCTCGCTGGTCGTAGTTTTCATGCGTGTGGTGTGTCATTAGTGATCCACCCTAATAACCCTCATATTCCGACTAGCCATGCCAACGTACGATTCTTCATTGCCGAAAAAGAAGGCGAAGAGCCAATTTGGTGGTTTGGTGGCGGTTTTGATTTAACCCCTTATTACCCTGTATTTGAAGATGTACAACACTGGCATCAGGTGGCAAGCGATTTATGTAAGCCATTTGGTACAGAGGTTTACGACAAATATAAAACGTGGTGTGATGATTACTTTTATTTAAAACACCGTGGTGAAACTCGTGGTGTTGGTGGCTTATTCTTTGATGATTTAAATGAGCTTGGCTTTGAGCAAAGCTTTGCCTTTATGCAAGCGGTAGGAAATGGTTATTTAGACGCTTACCTACCCATTATTGAGCGCCGCAAAGACACACCAACAACTGAGCAACAACGCGACTTCCAACTGTATCGTCGTGGTCGTTATGTTGAGTTTAACCTTGTTTGGGACCGCGGAACATTATTTGGCTTACAAACAGGTGGACGTACTGAGTCTATCTTAATGTCGATGCCACCATTGGCACGTTGGGAATATAACTATGTGCCAGCTGCAGACAGCCCTGAGGCTAAGCTGTATCAGTACTATTTACGCCCACAAGATTGGTTAAATACGCAAGAGTCAGACCTAGTTGCACGTCAGTGGCAGCTTTAATCAAATATTGAAACCACTCTAATCAACATTGTGTTGTCACCTTCGACGAGGGTGACGACCCGTTCGCTACTCGGCAGCTCTGGCAATACGCTAAATAACACCTCAGCTTTTAAAATCTCTAACTCTTCTTTAGGAGTATTGATGGGAGCACTGATTTGCGTTAGACATTGGTTTATATCACAGGCATAAAAGTCGAGTTTTACTTCATAATACTCAGGATGCTGAATAAGCTTTTCAAAACCATCAACAATGCTTTGTTCATGTTTATCACTGAGTGATGTTTTACCCTGACTAAGCAGTGATTGAGCAATCTGTTGAATATCATCATGATAAATATATTCATCAATAGTGCTTATTTGAACTGAGGAATCGTTTACGCTGTGCTGGTAGGTAAACAGTAGTGCCGCAATAACCCCAATGCAGACTAAAAGAGTTGTTATAAATTTCATTTAAACATCCTTATTTACTATGAAATATTCATAACAACTCTAGCAGTTGCATGAAAAACTCGCAATTTAGCTTAATTTAAAGCGTCTCACTTGTTCATCCAGTGAGCGTGCTAACGACAACAGCTCTTCACTGACCTTTTGGTTTTCATGCGCATCAACCAATGAATGCTCGGCATTATCACTGATTGCAATAACGCTTTGGTTAATTTCTTCAGCTGCAAGGTTCTGCTGTTCAGTGGCATCAGCAATTTGCACGTTAAGTTGGTTTATCTCGCTCATTTGTGAAGAAATATCACGTAATGCTTTTGCTACCTGCTTAACTTGAACTGCTCTCTCGTCTGCTTCTTCACAAGAGTTATTCATCGTATTAACGGTTTGCGCAGCTTCACTTTGCAGTTTGTCGATAGTGCGGCGAATTTCATCCGTTGAGTCATGAGTGCGAGTTGCAAGAGTGCGCACTTCGTCAGCTACTACAGCAAAGCCACGGCCAGCTTCACCAGCACGAGCCGCCTCAATCGCAGCATTAAGTGCAAGTAAGTTAGTTTGTTCGGCAAAGCTACTGATCACCTCAAGTACTTTGCCAACGTCTAGCGTTTGGGTTTGTAGTTGAGTTACTTGATCAGCTGCAGCTCTCACATCAGCCGCAAGTTGATTAATACTTTGCTCTGTATGCTCAGCAACGTGTAAGCTTTGCTGTGCAAGCTGATTACTGTGCTCAGACTTCTCAGACGCAAAATGTGTCGTATTTTTAACTTCGCTTGATGAGCTTTCGAGCTCATTAATGGCAGCTGCTACTGAGTCTGTACCTTGCTTTTGCTTTAAAATCGCCTGTTCTGTTGCATCCGCGGAGGCATAAATGCTTTCGGCAGAGTGGATCAACACCTTAGAAGAATGGGAAACTTGGGCAATATTATCTTTAAATGCACCAATCATGTGATTAAAGCTGGTGGCAAGTGAACTAAGCTCGTCATTATTGTTGTCATCAATTTTTAGGCTTAGATCTTTATTGGTCGTTGCCAAATGCATGGTATGGCTAATGACTTTTAAGCGTTTGATAAATATTTTTCTAAACATCACCGCCAGCAGTGTAAATGCAGTAATGAAAATCGCCGTTAATAGCAGCGTGTTCATTAACGTGTTTTTTGAAACTTCTTGTTCAATATCAGCCAACGAATAACTAATTTTTACTACACCTAATACATCACCTTCCTGTGCTTGGTGACACCCCAAACAGTTAGTACCTTTATAGTCACTTCTGGCAAACATCGGTTTAAGGTAAGTCATCGTGCTTGTATCTTGGTCAATAAAAAGTGCTTCATTGCCTGTTAATGCTTGACGCTCAGCATCATTCACAGCTACTTGGTTTGCATTACCGGGGCCATAAATTTTATTAACGATCGGACTACGTATGATATGGGCATCTTCAATATTAGGGTGGCTTCTTAATTTAGTACTCAGAATTTCGCGGTTAGCCATAGTGCCAGTCAGCATCATGGTGTTAATGGAGTCAAAGTAATTATCGGCAAGCAGCTTTATGTTATTTTCAACAGTATCTTGTGCTAATTCATGTTGTTGCTGGGCGCTACTAAATATACTGGCAAATAAAACCAATAGCCCGGTTACAGCCAGCAAGGCATAAATTTTAAATTGGATAGACTTCATTCAACGACGCTTTTTCTAAATTAAGGAAATTTTATTATCTTTATTTAGAAAAAGCGTACATTGATATAGCGCAAAGCTTAGTTAATTTTGATTAATCATATGGCTGGCGAGTTGCGATAACGATTGTCTTAACCCTTCGCGAAGTAGTGGGTTATCAATTTCGATATCGAGCGTTTTATTCATACAATGCATCCATTGGTCACGTAAGTCTTGATCAATAGGGAAAGGCATGTGACGCTTTCTGAGCATTGGGTGACCATATTTTTCAACGAATAGGTCCGGGCCGCCCAGCCAGCCCGATAAAAACTCAAAGAATACTTGGCGAATTCTATCTAAAGGTTGAGGATGCATATCATATAATGGTTTGGCGTATTCATCTGTGGCCATTATGTCGTAAAATCGGTTTGCAATTGCTCGAGCGCCTGCTTCACCGCCAATAATTTCGTAAGGTGTTTTCTCTGGGGTAGGCGTTTCAGGCGTTGGTTTCGATTTAGAAAAAAGTCGTTTAATCATAATATTAATAAAGCTCAACAGGGCGAAGAGGTTGCTTCACTATGGACAAATACGCGGTTTTTGGAAATCCAATCAAACATTCGAAATCACCCGCAATACACGCACAATTTGCTGCATCATTAAACGAGCAAATACAATACAGCGCCATTTTAGCACCAACAGATGCATTTGAAAAAACTGTCGCTGAGTTTTTCGCTGCCGGTGGTAAAGGGGCCAATGTTACATTGCCATTTAAAGAGCAAGCGTTTGCCATGGTTGATGAACTCACAGAGCAAGCGAAAATTGCTGGAGCAGTCAACACTATTAAACAACTCGAAGATGGTAGCCTACTTGGCGATAACACAGATGGTGTAGGGCTTGTTAAAGACCTTTTAGCCAATAATGTTACCTTAAAAGGTCAGCGAGTACTGCTTATTGGAGCAGGTGGTGCGGCGCGCGGTGTTATTCAACCATTATTGAATGAGCAAATCGAAAGCTTAACAATAGCAAACCGTACCGCTGAAAAGGCGCAGGCGCTAGCGAGTCATTTTAATGGTGAAATAGATGTGCAGGGGTTTGGTTTAAATGATATCCCAGCAAACAACTATGATGTGGTTATTAATTCTACTTCAAGCAGTGTAACTGGAGACTTGCCAGGTATAGCAGAAGAGTTCGTTGCTAAGTGTCAGTGCGCTTACGATATGTTTTACGCGAATGATGATACCGCATTTATTAGTTGGGTTAAGTCTATTAACTCGGCATGTCTAACACTCGATGGTTGTGGCATGCTGGTTGGTCAAGCGGCACAAGCTTATTTTGTATGGCGCAATAAAATGCCAGAAATCATACCCGTTGTTAGCGCGCTAAAAGCAGGAGAAATTGCGTGAATCAAGCTATCCAATTTATCGACCGACTCGAATTTAAGCCAGAAAAAAAGCAATTGGTGTTTTTTGCTCAAGTAAGTGGCTTGATGGTGGAGTGTGTTATTGATACCAGCAAGTATGATTTTGCCGATCAAAGCAGCGCGGTTAATTACTTTGAATCTTATCGTTTCGATTACGAAGAGCTCGCCGAGCAACTGATCGACGATGAGCAGTATAACTCGGCAGGACAAATCGAATTAACAGAGGTGTTTTAGCCCTCAGCTAAGTATTCATCTTTAAGCTGAACATAATTATCAGCAGAGATTTTTAAAAAGGCGAGCTCTTGCTCTGTTAAAGGGCGAGCCTGTTTAACCGGGCTACCTACATAGAGGTAACCTGACTCTAAACGCTTATTAGGTGGTACCAGTGAACCACCACCAATGATCACATCATCTTCAACAACTGCGTTGTCCATTACAATTGCACCCATGCCAACAAGTATACGATTACCAAGTTGGCAGCCGTGTAGCATTACTTTATGACCAACAGTGACATCATCACCAATAATAAGCGGGTAACCATCGGGGTTTGACTTAGAGGCACGAGTCAAATGTAAAACACTGCCGTCTTGAATGTTCGTACGTTCACCAATACGTATATAGTTAACATCACCTCGCGCAGCAACAAGAGGCCATACACTTGAATCTTTACCAAGCGTAATATCACCCACTAAAACCGATGACTCATCAATATAAACACTATTATCGTATGTCGGAGTGATCCCTTTATAAGAACGGATAGTCATAAATTCACCTTTTAATTTTTAAAATGCGTTCAGTCTAGTGTAACAGCGAAGCAAATAAATACACCAAAA
Source organism: Pseudoalteromonas sp. OFAV1 (assembly GCF_021532595.1). Classification (NCBI taxonomy): domain Bacteria; kingdom Pseudomonadati; phylum Pseudomonadota; class Gammaproteobacteria; order Alteromonadales; family Pseudoalteromonadaceae; genus Pseudoalteromonas; species Pseudoalteromonas sp. OFAV1. The sequence goes on along the minus strand of NZ_JAKGBG010000048.1, from coordinate 359 downwards.
CAGGCCTAAATTGACTGCAAAACAGCCAGTTTTAGGGTGTTTAGTTCAAAAGCTGAGCGAACAGTACGTTTTTTTAAATTTTATTGAAAAAAGTGCTTGCGTAAAAAATCCATCTCCCTATAATGCGACCCCACTGACACGGCGGACAGCAACGAAAGACGCTGAACAACGTAGCAGAGAGTTAAGTGAAACTTCGGTTTCAAATTACCGAAAGAAAGTTTGAAATTAAGTATTGACTCGAAAAATTAAGGATGTATTATACGCATCCCTAGCGACAACGTCGCAACGTTCTTTAACAATATAAAGCAATCATCTGTGTGGGCACTCGTACAGATTGAGTTCTAACAGCAGATTCTAGT
>NZ_JAKGBG010000047.1:0-36122 GCF_021532595.1 Pseudoalteromonas sp. OFAV1 | reverse complement strand
AGTGAACCTTTGGCTAAGTGATGGGCGACTACCTTTGTCTTTCTAAGCTGCCTGTGAGGCAGTGAACAAGTATGTTTGTCATATTAAACCCATCCTAATTTTCTAAGCTGCCTGTGAGGCAGTGAACGAAAATAAGCTTAACCGTTTTACCGCCTTTAATTTCTAAGCTGCCTGTGAGGCAGTGAACTCACAGAAATTGAAAGTGGCATTTTCTCGGTTTTTCTAAGCTGCCTGTGAGGCAGTGAACATGCTGTTATGTTTTACCTTAGCATAGGGTTGTTTCTAAGCTGCCTGTGAGGCAGTGAACTACTTGATGAATGGACACATAAACGTTACAGAATTTCTAAGCTGCCTGTGAGGCAGTGAACAAGGACGATGCAACTCTGCGCGCAGAAGCCAATTTCTAAGCTGCCTGTGAGGCAGTGAACTCTAAGTCAGTGTTTAACTCAATACTCAATTGTTTCTAAGCTGCCTGTGAGGCAGTGAACAACGGCCCGGGCGACGTGAAAGCTTTCCTTAATTTCTAAGCTGCCTGTGAGGCAGTGAACTCATGGCAACCTAACACCCCGTTAGCTGATGATTTCTAAGCTGCCTGTGAGGCAGTGAACGTGGAAGAGGTGCTAATTTTAGAGGTTCATCATTTCTAAGCTGCCTGTGAGGCAGTGAACAAGCACTAGAGTAGAGTGCTTATTCTTCTAAATTTCTAAGCTGCCTGTGAGGCAGTGAACGCATTTCGACCCGCTGAATCAACAACATCATGTTTCTAAGCTGCCTGTGAGGCAGTGAACTTGTCTCTAGCCTTAGCACGTGCGTACTCGTTTTTCTAAGCTGCCTGTGAGGCAGTGAACTTAAAGTGTCAAGTAAGATTGATTGGTCTATGTTTCTAAGCTGCCTGTGAGGCAGTGAACAGTTGTCTCTAACAATCCCGTTTATACCTGTATTTCTAAGCTGCCTGTGAGGCAGTGAACAATGCTCTCTTCTTTTTTGTTCTTTAGCGATATTTCTAAGCTGCCTGTGAGGCAGTGAACGTAAGAATTTACAATGAAATTCCGACCCTTAATTTCTAAGCTGCCTGTGAGGCAGTGAACGCATAATTCTCCAACGGCCTGAATTTGTTCGTTTTCTAAGCTGCCTGTGAGGCAGTGAACCTATATCGCCAATTCAGAACCAAAGAAGAAATTTTCTAAGCTGCCTGTGAGGCAGTGAACAAGAGGTTTTTATAGCCTCTGGCATTCGTGTTTTTCTAAGCTGCCTGTGAGGCAGTGAACTTCTGTCTGCTTGACTACTCTATTGTACTCACTTTCTAAGCTGCCTGTGAGGCAGTGAACGGCAGTGATGCGTCAGAAAAGTCATCTGCAAATTTCTAAGCTGCCTGTGAGGCAGTGAACGATTCAATCCAAATGGCAGAGCAGCTATCGCATTTCTAAGCTGCCTGTGAGGCAGTGAACCATTGCTCTAGGTTAGGTTTGTTTAAGTATGATTTCTAAGCTGCCTGTGAGGCAGTGAACGATGACTCATACAATGAAGCGCTTAGCGTGGATTTCTAAGCTGCCTGTGAGGCAGTGAACCATTTACTGCAGAGTCAGTCAGCATACTAAACTTTCTAAGCTGCCTGTGAGGCAGTGAACTTAAATCAACAAATCCGCTTGTAGAGCCTGCTTTTCTAAGCTGCCTGTGAGGCAGTGAACTTCAAGGAACTAAGCCAACGAAATTAAATCTTTTTCTAAGCTGCCTGTGAGGCAGTGAACTTGGTCTTACATTACTAGACAATACTTTTAATTTTCTAAGCTGCCTGTGAGGCAGTGAACAATTTACAAAAAACGTAAGTGTAAAGGGGCTGTTTCTAAGCTGCCTGTGAGGCAGTGAACGTCGAAGGTGTACCGAGCGAACGAGTCGTACCTTTCTAAGCTGCCTGTGAGGCAGTGAACCCCAAGCATGGGAAGCTGTCAGGGACCTTTGATTTCTAAGCTGCCTGTGAGGCAGTGAACTGTTATCTGATGTGTTAGCTCGATACGCATTAGTTTCTAAGCTGCCTGTGAGGCAGTGAACACTTTAACTACAATATGCTCAAAGCCGACTGATTTCTAAGCTGCCTGTGAGGCAGTGAACTTTAGCGCTCTTGTGAGCTTTAGTTAATGCTTTTTCTAAGCTGCCTGTGAGGCAGTGAACATACTGTTTTTTGTCGATGACTTCGATGGAACTTTCTAAGCTGCCTGTGAGGCAGTGAACTGTAATGTCATATGATTACATGAAGCGAGCAGTTTCTAAGCTGCCTGTGAGGCAGTGAACGTGAGGACGCTCAAAAAAGCGAGCTTTATTGCTTTCTAAGCTGCCTGTGAGGCAGTGAACTCAACGAAACAACAATGAGCAAAGCAGCTATTTTTCTAAGCTGCCTGTGAGGCAGTGAACTGGCAGTATGCGTTATAACTTCTTGCGTGTCTTTTCTAAGCTGCCTGTGAGGCAGTGAACGTTATGCGCAAGACGAATACCTTGATTATATATTTCTAAGCTGCCTGTGAGGCAGTGAACACTGTTTTAGCGCTTAATGATTCTTCCACAGTTTTCTAAGCTGCCTGTGAGGCAGTGAACTAAACGCCGATATTTTCGCCTATATAATCAAGTTTCTAAGCTGCCTGTGAGGCAGTGAACAAAAACAAAAATCAGTAGGTGGTTAAATGATATTTCTAAGCTGCCTGTGAGGCAGTGAACTTTCATACGTTTTGTGTCCGTCTTGGCGTGTCTTTCTAAGCTGCCTGTGAGGCAGTGAACGGTAAGTATTTAGCAGCTAAATTATTGACTGATTTCTAAGCTGCCTGTGAGGCAGTGAACTTTCTCGGTGAATACTTTCGTAACATCAACGATTTCTAAGCTGCCTGTGAGGCAGTGAACAAGCAAAGAGCTAAGAACGCGCAAAAACAACATTTCTAAGCTGCCTGTGAGGCAGTGAACACCGACCGAAACAGGCAGATCAATATTGTGCTTTTCTAAGCTGCCTGTGAGGCAGTGAACGTCGATCCGTTAACTGTACATGTGGCTGTTACTTTCTAAGCTGCCTGTGAGGCAGTGAACGCCGAGTTGAAACGAGCCGAGTTGATTTAATGTTTCTAAGCTGCCTGTGAGGCAGTGAACTTAACCTCATTGTTTGCGGATCCAGTTGGTAATTTCTAAGCTGCCTGTGAGGCAGTGAACACGTACATCGTTTCGTTAGCTTCACACCATGCTTTCTAAGCTGCCTGTGAGGCAGTGAACATCATTTCCCACACGCCATAACCAATGCCGGTTTTCTAAGCTGCCTGTGAGGCAGTGAACATATAACTTATACGCACAGCAAGCTGTGTATAATTTCTAAGCTGCCTGTGAGGCAGTGAACACGTGGCATATTCAAAGACGCAATGGCAGATATTTCTAAGCTGCCTGTGAGGCAGTGAACTTGTCATCATTACCCCTGCTTATAGTTGCCTTTTTCTAAGCTGCCTGTGAGGCAGTGAACGCAAGGGTGTTGCTTGGTATTTTTTCGCCGCTTTTCTAAGCTGCCTGTGAGGCAGTGAACCCTTTAGGTGTTTTTGAGATATTCCCTGTTGCTTTCTAAGCTGCCTGTGAGGCAGTGAACAATAAACTAAATCAAAAAAGATAAGTTGCAACATTAAGTTAGGTTAAAATACTCATTTTTACCTTTTCAAAAACTCAATACTGCAACTCATTGTATATATTACTAATTTTTAAAGAGCAAAAATAAAGGGGAAAAATACCTCTTATTTGACTTAAAAGTGAGGCACGCAGCCAATGCTATTCCCTTTGTTAGCTTTATTGTTTAATCCATAGCAATCAAACACCCCTTGTTTTTGCGCCTCAATTGTTTGTTTTTGAATAAACAATGGAAACTTGCTGTGTTTTTCAGGTGTTCTCTCCTTAGTTTGCTGACTATGTAAGAAGATGAAAGGAAGCTTACTCAATGAAGTTGGTTTGCTTTTTTCAAGATCAAACAAACACTCATCTAACGTTTTGCCACTTCTAGCCGACCATAATTCAGCCTTTTCTTGCATCTTACGCTCAATACGCTCAGGGGATTTAACATGCTGGCGAGTAAAACTCACCCATGTTACTTCTTCTGGTACTGGTTTTATGGTTTTTACATGGCAGTAGTCTTCAAGACGAGTTAACCATTTATTTATGGATAGCTTTTCTAATTGTGCTTGCTCTTTTGCAAACAAACGCAGCTTATTGCCAAGCGGAAAGCCTTTTTGACCATAATCAGGAAAGCCAACGGCGACCTCAGATTGGTTAGGTGCAACCTTGTTTTCAACAAGTGCAATATGCACTTGTTGAAATACGTTTTGCCAAATAAAGCCAAGTGATATTTCGGCCTCTGGCAGCAAGGTGATTTCTTGGTAGTAGTTCATCGCAACTCCTTATTCACCAAACACACCACCACGGATCAGCATGGCCATTACATAGTGTTGTTGCTCCATTTCGGGCGCTTTACCTTTCAGTAACCAAGCATCTAATAAGTTGTAAAAGTCGGTTTTTTCTTTTGGCTGGCGATATGCCGCACCACGGTTAGTTACCGAACCATAAGGTTCAACCGCAATTGCACCAATTTCATCAGCTTGTGGATGCCAAGTATCAATGGTACGGAGTGCATTGCCAATTTTTTGTGAGTGCATTGCTGCTTGCCCGTCAAGTTGATATAGAAACTTACTTTTATCTCCTTTACCACCACCCATGACTAACTCTTGTGACGGGAACACCGCTTGACCTTGACCTAATTGGCTATAAGCCTCAACTTTGATAAACGCGTGTTGCTCAATCAAGCCTTGTTGAATAATTTGTGCCAACTCATTAAGCTGCTCTTTGTCATCAAAGGCTTTTAAACTGAACTCATAGCTATCAAAACTAAATTGCTTTTCACCGACGCTAACAACCACTTTAATTTGCTCTGCGCCAACACGGTTGCGCCATAAAAAACGCCCATTTGCGATGTTATTTGCATAGCGCTTTGACAACTCTTTGAACTCAGTGTCTATTTGGTACTGTTTGACAATATCGCCCAGCGCGGCTTGATAAGCAGGGTCATTACAAGTTGATGGTACATGTAAATCACTCAATACTCTTAATGTAAATACAAGTTTAAGTGTATCGCAATCATGGGGTAACGCGGCTACATCTACAGTTTGCAAGTTCGCCTTCGATACTTCAGCATCTAGTTTTGCGGGGTCATTTGCCGTTGCAGCTTTTAATCTGTTAGAAATAGTGCCTCTAACCGCCTTTTCACCAACTAAGATAGGTTGCCAAGTATCTGCCTCTAAATTACCTGCAAACATTAGCGCATCCGAAGGAATTAGTTTTGCTTCAAAAGCCAAAACTGAAGGAGTTTTTAGTTTTACGTCTGCCATGGTTAAATCTCCATATTTTTAATAACTATCTGGGTTAAATACTGCTTCGCTGTCGATGAAGTCAGGTTCAATAATGGGTTGTTTATATTCATTTGTGGTCGCGATGTACCACGGATGATTATCGGTGTAGCGCCAAAGTGCTGTTTCGATGTGAAGAAGGCGATGTACACTTTGCCACTCCCCCACACTGTAAGCAGTTTCTGCAAAGGTCACTGGAACGGTGTTGTCTCGCACATTAGCAACCTTACCAGCTTCAAACAAAGGTGAAATTGCACAAAAGCCTGAGGCAATTGGTACTAAATAGCCTGCATTCGGCTTTGGTACGTATTCCCAATTGGCGTTGACTATTGCCTGTTCTGTCTCAACATTATCTTCTACTTGTTGATGTTCATTTGGGTTTGCACGATAAGTTAATGTTGCAAAATCACACCAAGCATCGAATAAACACGCATCGTCTTGTTCAGCTTTTAGCTGTTCAAAATGCGCTGAAAGATATTCGTTACGGTCCATAAGCACAAAGCCAGGCATTAAACGTCGCAATGCATAAGCTTGTTGCTCTTCGGTATTTAACAGTTCACAGGCTTCATACCCGAGTATTTGGCCACCAGCCAGTCTTAACGTAGGGATCAATCGCTTTAAATGCGCTTTAAGTTCTGTTTCTGTCAGAGTGTCACCTGCTACCAGCCCTTTTAATTCAATTAATAAAGAGAGTTGCATGTTCATGCGGCCTTCTTCATTAATTGGGGCTGTTTTACCTTGGTGTGTAAGTGGGTTACGGGTTAATGCAAACACATAATCACCCCACCCTTTAGGCTGGCGCGCATGCACCTGATTTTTGTGGCTGATAACCACCACGCCACCTAAATTAACCTTTAAACTTGCAGGTAATTTTCTTGAAAGAGCATGAGCAAAGCCTAAAAAGTTGGTAATTGCTGGAAAGCCATAAGTGAGCCCTGCAATAGCATTGGCATTTTGTACATTAAGCTTTTTAATTAATATATATTGGCTCATTTTACAGATCTCCCAACTTTGGCGTGTGCCGCTCAAACGCTTTGAGTTGCTGCAAACACAGCTTTTTAAAGTAGCTATGCTCGTTATCTCCTAACAAGTAAGCGTCTTTATTTTCTAATTTTCTTAAAAGCCATGTAGCGAAATCGTGTGCAACTTCTTCTTGCCATTCGTTTTTTTCGCGATCAGTTTGAAACGCAGCATTATCATTAAAAACATCAAGCCATAGGCAATGTGCTTTTTTCATTTTGACGTCTGTCTCAGTTGCCCAGCCTGATAATTCAGTTTGGTTTTGCAATAAAGCGACACGTTCAAATAAAGTGTCCAAGATGGGTTGTGTATACCAAAAGTCACGCTTATAACGGGTTTTAAAGTTTCGGTCACTCTCTTTTAAGCTTGCTAAAAACGCCCTAAATTCTTTGACATTTTGTGCTGTTAAATAACTAAATTCACGATTAAAAAAGCTAGTCTGATTTGAAGGTGCTTTAATTTGCGCTTGATAGCTTGGCGGAGCACAACTAAGCAAAAAGCATTTACTACCACGCTCACTTTTACTGTTTAAAAGTGAAATATTTTGTGGTTGTGAACCACCAAAGTTTTGTAACGCGGTTTCAACAAAACTTACTGATTCTTGCGAGTGATAATGCCCTTTTTTACGCGCCTCTTTTATCGCTTTTGCTTCTTCACCAAAACGCGTTTGAGTTACTGCATTATGAAGCTTTTGGGCCAACGCTGATGATGTAAGCGGAATCAATAGATGATAGGCATGACCTTTACTGTTACTTTGCGATACAGGGTAATAAAGTTGCTTACTTAAGGTATGCCCAGCCAACTTTGCGTCGCCCAATGCTTCTTTAAAGCCTGCTTGCCACTCATTTAACACCTGCTCATCATCTGTAAAGGCGTTAAGTGCCTTGAAATGGCCTGACTGCAATTGCGTTACCAAGCTTTCACCTGCAACTTCAATTTTTAACAATTTAGCGACATCATGCACTGCTGCATTACCAACGGCATCAATAGCCTTTTCTTTTAAACTAGCGGTCGTTAAATAGCTGCTGTTTATTTCATGCTGAGTAACTAGCATGCTGCTGGCTTTGGAATCGCTATGAGTATATTTAGGCGCATGGGTTGCCAAGCTAATTTGCTTAGCGCGTTTTGCTGCATCGGTTAACCAAATAGCTGGTTTAAACGCAGCTTCTATTGGCGCGGCTTGTTCTGCATAATCGGCTTTGGCCTGTGATATGGCAACAGGATCGTCGCTTTTATCGAGCACTTTATTTAAGGCTTTTAAAAGTGGCTCGAGCTTAGTTTGCTTGCGCTGCTCGATATAATCAGCAATGGCATCGCTCAAGGTATTGTCCATTCGTCTTCCTTAGTTGTTATATTCTGATAAATTCCCAATTGAGAGTGCCAACTCCAAGTAATAGATTGATCATTCTGTTCGGCACGTAAGTTGACTTCGCCTAATTGCTCGCTGGCTCTTTGTAAGGATAAATTAAGTGCATCGGCGTAATGCTGATAAACACCCATAACACTGTGTGCAAACCACCAATGGCAACCAGCTGCCAAAGCTGTGTTATCTTGCGAGAAACGAGTTTGTTTGCTTACATAACAATAAGGTTTTCTGCTGGTATCGAGTTGGCTCCAGCAAAGACTTTCGTCTTCAACGCGTAAAATAAATGCTTCTTGTGGTTGCGATTGCCTAAACTCAGTTTGGCGAATAAATTCGGCGTTCCAATTCGCGTCATACGATTTGCTTGAGCGCCACCATAGGTTGGCTTCTTTGTAGTTACGGTATAGTGGCAACTTGTACTTTTCGCCCATTGTTTTTTCTAAAGTAAAACGCAGGGCACGATGCTCTTGTACTAAAAAACTCGTTGTTTTATTCGCTTGTGTTTCTTTACTTTGGGGATCGAACATAAAGTCACTCCCCTTAAATTCGGGCTCAACTATTCGAGATATCGCAGAAATATTGTCAATCTCAGTGCTGAGCAAGTTTTTAAGGTTATGATCACTTAACGGCAATGCTTTGCTTTCAAAGCCGGGTTTACAATAAGCCGAATTTTCACCCTTAAGGGCCCGAATATTCTGCTCTAATACATACAAATTACTGTCACTTGGCACTTGCTGGCGATGGCGCTGAATACGGCCAGCTAGTTGAATTAATGAGCGCATTGAGCTTGGTTCAGCAATCGCCCAGTCGTAATCATGATCACGACCTACTTCGACGACCGATGTACCTATCACTACAAATATTAAGTTATTTGCCTTACAAGTTTTCAACGCTTGTTTAATTTCTGACAGTTGCCAAAGGGCGTTTTCATCATGCCTTGATAATATATTGTCGAGGCGGGTTTCTTTATAAGAGCGCAGCGCCAATGGGTATTGTGAGTGATATACACAATAAAACACTTCATGGTCTGGCATAGCTGATATGGCAAACAGTGCCTTCGCCGTCGCAACCATTGGATTAATATTCGCCATTCTCACCACACCAAGCGACACTTTCTTACCGCAAGGGCTTTGAGTGTGATGATTGGCATGAAGTTTAAAAACATTATTGTAAATTGTGCGCGCAACTTGCTGATAAACGGTGTCAGCTTGTTCAAATTCGATTGGCGCAATTTGGCCTTTTCTCAATACATGCTGTCGTTTTTGTAATTTTTTAATTCGCTTTTTGACATATGTGTTGTGCTGTTCGAGGTAATTCTCTTTATTACTAATTTCTTTAGTAACACTCGAAAACTCGTCGACCCACGCACACACCACTGTGTTATTTTGATTATCACCAAACTGCGCTTGATTAAAGTGTTCTCTACCACTTTGATAAGCGTCAAATAACGTTTTAATCAGCGCCGGTGGCAAAGTGGCCGAAGACAGTAATACGCGAGAGCCCAGCATACCTGCCCAGTTCACCAAACGGCATAATGCCGGTAAATCTTCTAAGCCAAAGTCATCGGGTTCGTCGAGCACCAAATCAGAGGTGAGCAAACGCAACATGGGTGCTATTTGCTTACCTCCGCGCTTACTTTCGGTGGCTGGCATTAAATGGTCTATGGTACTGACAACCACTGGGGCACTGACTAACTGCTCTAATTTAGGGCTGCTACTTAACCAATGTTTTAATCGCCCGTCGTAGATTTGGCCTTGGTAACGGACGTATAAATCAGCTAATAAATCATCGGCAGATTCACTGCCAGAGCCCATAATTTCTTGTTCTTTGCTTAACTGATGCAGCGTTTTCACGGCTTGAGAGCCAACCAGTACGCCTAATTCATCTTCACCTAACTTTAAAAGATCTCTGTACGCATCACCTGTTTGCATCGTAAGCGTTCTTAAACCTAGTGCAACTGAAAATCGACACCCCTCTCTTTCATCTGCAAGTGCGTACATAATACGGGCGTTAGCAATGGTCTTACCGCAGCCTGTTGATGCCATGTTCACTCCAAAAAAACCTTGCTTCTCAGTTGTTTTGGCGATTGTTTTCATTTCGCTAAACGCTTTATCTTGCCAGCGGTACTTGGTCTGTGCAGTATTTTTAGTAAACAGCCTATGTTGCGTAATCGCAGGCAACGTAAACTTAAGCGCTGGTAGGTTTTGAATAAAACGCTGGGCATTTGCAGCAACACCAATGTTGTGTTCATCAAGTTGCTGCTTGGCTTGTGCTTTATTTGAATTTGCCGTTTTATCTGTATTGGCAATAGGTTGATATTTTGGATCGCGCCAAGCTGATTTGCACTTTTCAACGGGTAATGATGAATAATAGTGATCGGCCAACATGAGACTCATTCGCGCAATATGAGCTACAAAACTTTGGCCTAACCAGTCAGTAGTCATTGCACTCACTGCCGGATTTTTTAAAGCCCTTGTCGCAAGCTTTTGTGCCTTATTTTGCCATGTTCTACTTAGTAGAGGAGTACCAAATTCAAACTGCCAGTTATGCGTAATCGCTTCTTCACTATAAGTACTTTTTTCAAGTGCATTAGCTGAATTCCAATGACTGGAAGCACAAGTATTTAACCATTGTTCCATTTGGTCAATCCTTGCCACCTTACTGTGATCTAATGGCAATCGGTGATGCGACACCACTAACCAAGCCACCAGCTTTGCCATTGGCGATAAATGCTCAAACACACGCTGTTGTTTTTCGTGATCTTTACACATATTGGTGAGCATGAATTGCTCTAGTTCAATTGCTTTGCTTTGAGAGAGCATTGCTAGTTCTGAAAGCCAATCTTCATCTGATTTATGTTTTACAAGTGCTTCAAACAACCTAAGCGATACCCACTCGTGGCGATAAGGCTCGCCCTTTTGCTTAGTTTTACCCTCCAATTTGGCCTGAAATAAGGCATTAGCTTTACCAAAATCGTGGAATAACCCCGCAATGCTTGTTGCCAGTAAAATGATTTCATTCAACTGCCAGCCTTGCTCCCACTCTTTATGTTCAAGATTGAGCGAAGTTCTATTAACTGGCACTACGCCTTCCAAATTAAACTTATTTTTATTGCCAACTACCCATAAAAATTGGCTTCGGGCTCGGCTTCGGATCCAATGGCAGCTAACGGCGGTGCTGCGGCTGGCGGTTTTGCGTAGCATTTTTTTAACCGTATCGAGGCCTTCTTGAGTGATCACGGTTTGCCACGTGTTGTCGCCAATACGGTTGGCAAAGGCATCAAGCACGCGCCTTGTCTTTTTAAGGGCGTTTTTTTCACATTGAGATACAAAGGTGACCATCATAAGGGAGCACCCTGTTGGCTTGCGTCAATCACCGCAATTTGCTCTTCGCTTAAGGCGGCTGCTTTGACTGTATCAAACATATAATCGAGTGCTTTGTGGTCGGTAAAAGCTTGCAAAATTTGCTGGCGAAATTCTTGCTCAGTGGCATTTTCTTTGGCACAAATAAATGCCCAAGGCAGTACCAATGCATCTTTGATTAAGTCAGCAATATCAAAAACTAAAGCACCGCGCCGTGTTTTACCATGCATAACAGCAAAACCATGAGGAATGCCAAGCACCCAAAGCGTGCATGCAGCTAAGCCATACGCTAAGTAATTACCATGATTTAAAAAATCATTCGCTTTGCCTATATCAACTTTGCTTGTTGATTGATGCTGACGCTTAAAACCATCTGCTTGTGTTGTATTTGCAGCATATTTATACAGCACTTTTGTAAGCTGAGCTTCAGTGAGAAGCAGTTCTTGTGAGTTTGTGGCTTTTTCTGTTCGTGTAAAAAAGGTGTCGAGCGCACTTTGAATAGATTTATCTTCAAAATTAAAGCCCTCTCCTTTTAGATCTCGATCTTTTTGCCAAACTTGTTTTAAAAAGTCGATACGTGCATTTTGAAAGGTTTTAGCAGCGGCCAAACGTTTACTGTCATCGAACCAAAAGCCCATCCAACCTTGAAGATATTCAGTTGGTCGATACTCATTTTGTGGTGTAAACCACTCTATTTCACAGCCCATATAAAGTGGTGTAGCACCGCCACCACAAAAGCCAACTAACACGCCTGCTTGCGCTAGCATTCGCATAGCAGCTTGGGTTATGGAAGTGCCATTACCGAGTAAAATAACCGTGGTGTTCGCGATGGGTATATTGAAATAAAGATTTTCTTTAGTGGCTTCGGTTAGGTAAAGTACGCGACCATCTTTTTGCATCACTCGGCAATATTCCAAGTAATATAAGTTGGCGCGCTTGGAATGCAATATAGCTTGTAAATCGCTAGGGCTAAAATCATCCATTATTTCAATCCGTTAAATCCTTTCACCTTTAAGATTACAAATAGATGCATTGAATGCAACTATTCGTGATGATTTTTTATTAAATAAAGATAGCAATTAATTTTTTTAATCTTCCATAAAGTAATCGCTATCGAGCGCTTTTACTTCAAATACATGTTTGGTGCTTACACCTAGATTATGAGTAAGCATGAGCTCGGTTAGTTGTGAGCCATCCACCAGCACGATGCGTTTTTCTATCATGCCTATATATTCAGTGGCATCTTTACTAAAGGTGCTGGTGGTTATGAAAACGCCCTTTTTAGCGCGGTGCATATCAAGCGCACCTGCAAAGGCTTGAATGTCTGGGCGACCAACTGTTTTATTCGTATAACGCTTGGCTTGCAAGTATATCATTTCAAGACCAAGTTTATCTTCTTTGATTACACCATCAATACCACCATCTTGCGTGTATTGAGTGGCTTGACCTGCATCTTTTCGAGAACCGCCGTAACCCATAGCAAGCATTAAATCGACCACTAGGTTTTCAAAGAACACTGGGGATGCTGCTAATATAGCCTTTAGTATTTCGTCACTTAGGTTGGTGTTAAGAGTATCTACTGCAGCTTCGATAAGCTCTTCAGGGGTTTTATCAGAGTTATTACTTACTATACTTGTAGTGTCTACTTTTGTAGGCTCGTTTACGAGTTTAGACCGTGTTTTAAAATCAAGGAAAGCATCGAACTTACTTAAATATTGGTTATTGATTGGCTCGCCTGACTCTATTGCAGCTAACCCTTGTTGCGTGATTTTACAAAAAGCCCTTTTTGGCTGCTCAATTAACCCTGCTTGCACTAAGTAAGTTTTAGCCCAACCCAAGCGGTGATAGGCATAAGTTTGTTTTCCACTTGGAATACGCAGCCTTAATTGCTCTGCAGAAAGGCCAAGCTTCCTATAAACTTCTGCATCAATTTCATTAAGCTTAACTGTTTTACCATTACTTAAACATTCTAGTAACGGAGACATAAAAGATTGGTAATCAGGGAGAGCCATAATTATTCCTTGTTTTAAAAGGCAATTCCATTTTCTTATGGCTGATGATAACGAAGCTAGAAAAATGAATCAAAGCTTAACGGTAGATTTCAAACTTCTTAAAGAGAGATTTTATTGCTTCAACAGAAATACATTGAACTGAAAGTGATCGATCACGTAGTTGATCACTTTTAATTAAAATTACAAAAAACCATAATTATCAACAATTTAATTTATCTAGAAATATTTCTTTGATTGTTTGGTTGATAGATCGGTAGCTTCTACAAAAGCTAAAAGCATATTATTCATCAGTTGCTTTCGTACCCTAAAGCCCCCTAATTCTTAAGCATTCGCTTTAAACTAAATTTTAAACACCCCTTTGTATCTAAGGTAGTACCCCCAAAAACAGTCAGTTAGCCTATGATTGTTCAATAAATCAAATTCTTTAACACTATCTAATTGTTCTAAGCACAAAGCTCTATATTCAAATGAGCTAAGAGTCTTATCTAGAGGCACTCCATAATGAACCTTAGCTCTTCCTCCGTGTTTCAGAGCATTTCTATTACCTTTTGGAGCCCCAGCACCAACCCTCTTACCGCCCCTAGCCATACAAGAATCTCCTTAAACATATCTTAAACGACTAGAAGAGTAATTCTTAGTAAACTGAGAAACTCTCCTCTTTGTGTGCTTTTTGGCTAAATAGCTTAGCCTGTAAATTGTACACTTTAGATTTTCTAAGAAGTCATCTTGGTTAATGAATAGCCTTAAGAAGCAATTATTCGGTATTGATAATACTCCACCTAGGGAAGTTTCTTGCCATTTTTGCTTCAGAAATTCTATAAACAGCTTTGGATGCCTGATTTTGTGCCCATTAAGAAAATAAGCTAAATGGTAGTGTTGCTTATTAGATTTTCCTTGCTCTCTGACCCAAACATAGCCAAATTGATCATACTTTTCTTTAATCCAGATACTCGATGCTTTAAAGAAATTACTAATAATAGAATTGCTTTTGTCCTTTTCTTTTACGTGTAAATCAATTCTCACAAACAGTACCTTAGTTGTTTTGATTAGCATGGCATCGAGTTGCCTTGTTGCACGATCAAGTATTTTTTCATGATACCCATGTTCAAATTTCATAATATCGAATTCAATAAAACATGAATTTGATATTTCAGAGTAGTACTTTTCAAATCCATATTTTTCTTTTAACTCTTCAATGTACTTAACTTGCGTCATTAAAAACCCTAAATAATATAAAGAACCTAATGTAATAAGTAACTTAAACCCATAAGTGCAGCTTGTTTGAGCTCTAGAAACTCAAAAAAAAGCCTTAATAGTTAAAAATTAGTTCTATTACGTTCTAAATTAGCCATTAGATTGAAGAAAAGTTTGTAGGTCACATAAACACCATACACTCAATGAATGCCTTATTCTTATAGGGTTTGGTAGAGCTTCATCCCTCACTAATTTATCAAACCGGTAAGTAGATAAGTTTAAGTGTTGCTTCACTTTAAGTGTGTTGACGAATATAAACTCTCGAGGTATGTCGACTCCTCTATGATCAATAAACTTCATGCCCCTACTCTCGTGTCTATCCAATTAATTACATCTTTATAACGCCATCCCATTGCACGCCCACATCTAGCTAACTTTACACTTTTTGGAAACTCGTCTTTTGCTTGAAGATCATAGAGCATCGTTCTTGAGAGCCCCGTAAGAATTAATACCTCTTTCAACCTTAGGATACGGTTTTGATCGTTTAACAAATCATTTAAATGCATTTCTGCTCCTGTTTACTTTTTTGTTCGTTAGGGATCCAAGATGTTCCTTAACGTCTGAGGATATTTTGTAGGAAGAAAACAATGCATTAAATGGAGTTTTCATATGAAAACTCCATTTAATTTAAGTTGAAATACTGGTAATTCCTCTTAAAGATAAGAACCTTTAGTAGTGAAGTAGTGATTCGATCCTGCAAGTAAGTATTTGTAAAAATGAGGGAGGCGCGCTTTCTATAAGTTGTGGGGGAGATGCTGTAAAGTAATTCAGAATTAAATAATTTACAAAAATGCCCAATGTCAGATTATAGCTAAGGAATTTGCTTTATAAGCTCATTATTGTTAGCCCCTTTAGCTAAAACTCAGCTGACTTTCAATGTATTATCGTTTATCCTCACTTATGAATATTTGTTCAATAACATGGAATAAATACAGTTAACTACTCGACAAATTATTTTTTAAAAGGTGAATTAAAGTGAAGATTCAAATATCAGTGTTTGGTGTAATTTTTGCGGTCGTTTCTATTTTGGTAGCAAAATTTGTTACAAGTGCCGTGGCTCCATTTTTACAAAAAACATTAGATTTAACTCAAAAACAAGAACAATGGATATTTTTACTACTAGTATGGGCTATCGGATATTGGGGTCATGCGCTTAAAAATTTAGTTGGAACATTTATTAGCAATCAAAAATCGAAAAAAGCTAATACTACGGAACAAGAGATTTAATCCAACTGAACACAATATACCGTTTTAATATGTGCCCTCGCAGCTATAGAAAAATACGGGCAACTGTTGAAGCTTAGCTATTCAGGATTGTGCTAAGCTTCATTCAATTAATACTGTTTCAAATTTGTAACCTAAGAGCCATAGCTTCAAAAACGTCTGAGCTTATGCCGTATTCCTAAATAAATTAAAAACAACCTCTGCAAGTTCATTTTTTTGTAAGCTTGACAAGCTTTTAATAACTCTATGATTTTTATTCTCAATTGAATCTCTAATACCAAACTCATGGAAGTATGAGCGGAGTTTACTTGAAAAAACTAACTCTGCTTCTGGGTCTAACTGATTCATCAAAAATTTTTTTGCAAGAGCACTTAACATTAAGTCACTCAATATTTTATGTGTTAACTTACTCTTTAATGAGTGAAAAATCCTACTGTTAGAGAGCTCTTCTGCCACCGCTAGAAGCAGCGTTAATCTTTTATCTTCTTGTGGCACTGGATAACCATATACTTCACTCATTTCATATTGTGAAAGATCACCGTACAGCAAAAGACAGAAATCAGTTGAATCTTTTTTTAAAAATGAAAGCACTAACTGCCTTTGCTCTATTTGGATATTACTTTTCCTACCCTTTTCATTCTTCAAACCTAAATAATTTGCTAGCTTGGAGGTGGCTTTGTGTTCAGAAATAATTTGGCTTTGATCGAGTGTTGCCCTTAAAAATAAATCTATTGCAGATAAGATAGCCCAATCATCAAAACCTGAAAACTTAGTTTGACCTACTACAGATCCATGCAGCTCTCGAGCTGTTTGTAGGTACAAAGTTGTCTTAAGAGCATTTAACTTAGCAACCTTATTGATTTTAGCCTCCATACTTTTCTGATATCTAAGCTTATTTGAATATCTCGCGAAAGCATTAAACTCACCTATGAGCTCACCTAAAGAAATTAGGTCAATGGCATTTGGTGCTTCTTTATTTTCAAGAGTATTCAATAAGGCATCTATTTTTCTATAAATGTCAGCTGGGAGAAAACCTAATGACTGATTCAAGTCAGTGAAAGCAATATCTAAGCTCTTTGCTGATGTCTTTAAAGAAAGCTTTAAAGTCCTTAATACATCATCTAATTTAGCTGATGTTAAACTCTCATCACTAATTAATAGATTTGGTGTCATTAAATTATTGTTATCTAACATGCGCTTTGACCTTGGCTTCATTAATAAAATCACTCCACCAGCTCATGAGCTCCCTTCTATGCTCAACATACTCAGCTCTATTGTATGCAGCTCTAACTTCATTGGTTTCCTTATGGGCTAGACATGCTTCAATCAAATCCGAATCAAACTTCATAGATTCATTTAATGTGGTACTAGCCAAAGCTCTTAAGCCATGTGCTACAAGCTGTCCTTTGAATCCCATACGCTTAATCGCCGCATTAGCGGATTGTGTATTCATGTGAGTTCGAGGGTTTCTATCTGCAGGGAATATATATTGCCTATGACCACTTACAGGCTTCAATAATTCTAATAATCTCAATGTCGATGGTGTTAAAGGTATCTTGTGACTTCGTTTCATTTTCATTTTTTCTGCAGGTATAACCCACAATTGATTTTCAAAATCAATTTCTCCCCATTCAGCTGTTGCAGCTTCGTTAGGCCTCACCATAGTGTGCAGCTGCCACTCAATTAAACATCTAGTTGTAAACTTTATACTAGCCCTTGAGAGGGCTTCCATAAATTCAGGTAGCCTATTTGACTCAATTGTTAGCATTGGGGTCTTTACAGGTTTAAGAAATGCGTCTCTAATTCCTGCTAAGGGATTATGATTAACAACACCTGTGTTTAATGCGAAAATCATTATTTCATTTAATCTTTGACATAGTCTTTTAACAGTTTCGAGTGACCCCTTATTAGCAATAGGATCGATAACTTGAATTACTAGATTTGGAGTTAGACTACTCAGCGGAACATCACCTAAAGTTGGTAAAATATGCCTTTCAAGTGAATTCCATACATCAGAAGCATAAGCCTCAGTGACTTTCGTTCTTTTTAATTTGAACCAATTTCCTGCAACCAGTCTAAGCGTATTTTTCCGAACGAGTGATTCTTGAAGGTATTGCTGTTCTCTAAATTCTTTAGGGTCAATTTCATCAGCTAATAAAGCTCTGGCTTCTTCTCTTTTCTTACGAGCTGCAGCAAGGGTAATGTGAGGATACTTCCCAAACGAGAGATTGGTTCTTTTTTTTGTATATGGTTTATAGTACTTAAAAATCCATGTTTTAGTACCACTTGGTTTTATTAGTAATTGAAGTCCACTCCCATCTGATAAAGCGTATTCTTTCTCTCTAGGTTTAGCTTGTTTAATTTGTGTATCATTTAAAGGTTTTACTATTCTAGCCATAATATTTAATAGCACTAAACCTCTAACCTTAAATATTCAGGCCTTTAGCTGTTTAGTACCAGACTTTTCCTACGATAGGTGCATGTGGTACTAAGAATAGTACTAAAAAGGCTGGATATAATGAAACCCCCTAGGATGTAATAAGCAATAAAAAACCCGCAAGCCTATGTGACTAGCGGGTTTCCTGTATTTGCTCGGATGTTACCGAACTATCATTTGGTGGAGCTGGGGGGATTTGAACCCCCGTCCGAAAAGCCTCGACCTTTGGTACTACATGCTTAGTATCGTCTTTTAGTTAACCTTTACAGCTCGGACGAACACGATCTGCAAAGGCGAGGCCGCTTAGTTTTAGCCCTTCAACCCCGGCCAGGGTTTCCGCAGCGAGTCTGTGTAGGGTGACACTTCAGAACCGGGTCCACAGACATACACCGGAGAAGTGCTAGCGGGCTATTATGCCGCTAGAGCGTAGTTATCGTCGTTTGCGATTACTTTAAATTGCGGCTTTTTTACGAGGCCAACCGCACCTCGACATGCACCTCGGGCGTCTTGAATTCCGTCGAATCCTAATCAGCCCCTGAATTTGGTATCTCATTCAGAGTGTGCAAGCAGTATAACTGAGTAAGTCGTTTTTACTCAAGGCATTAATGAGGTTATTTTTGCTAAGTCCCTTTGAATGCTGAAATTTCAAACAGGAAATATCAGTTTTTATACATATTTTTACATTTAATGCATACATTATCTTAACATAGTACAAAAGTTGTGCTGAAATGGGGGTTGTTGTTACCTCTACTATAAAAATCCTGTAGCAACACATAACTATAATAACAAGCCGTATTTTACAGGACTTACTAAATGTCGATGTTTACCTTCGATAAGCAAAGTGGTGATGTCTCTTTGCAAGAACACCCACGAGATGCAGGTTTTCCTATCAATAGTGCACAATTGATAGAAGCGATTGAACAATCGCCTTATGCTAATTTTGAGTTAGTAGATGCCAATATCGGCAAGCTATTCACGCCAAGTAGCCATTACCAAACTCAGTCTTTGATTGTTGCTAAAGCTGTAGATGCACAGTTAAAAATTAGCATTGATGAAAAAAACATGGTGGTTGAAGCAAGTATAACAACTGCCCGCGGTGGAAAAATTATCAGCATGGACTGTGCTAAAGCAATGCTGGCTGAAGCCGGTGTTGTAAAAGGTATTAGTATCCGAGCGCTTGATACATTTTTAGGGCAACAATTTAAACAGCCCCCCGGCGCCCATTACTCCGCTATTATTGCACATGGCAGAATGCCCAAAGAAGGCACTGATGCTAAATTCGTGCGTTTATGCTCAACAGCACAAGACCGCGTATTAAGCCCACAAGAAACCACTGGCGGTAAAGTGGATATGCGCAACTTAGGTGCCATTATCACAGTTAAGCCTGGGACGCCGTTAATGCAGCGAGTTCCTGCAACCGGTGGAGAAGATGGCTTTACTGTATTTGGTGATGTTTTACCCGCTAAACCCGGAAAAGATCTCCCTCTTGAACCATTCGAAGGCACACGAATTGACCCAGCTAATAGCAATATGCTGATCGCGGATGCTAAAGGGGTGCCTGTTGCCCTACCCCGTGGTATGCGTGTTGATGATGTATTGTGTTTTCATCATGTTGATGTAAGTACAGGTCATGTTGAGTTTGATGGCAGTGTTATTATCAGTGGTGATATTAAAGATGGTATGTTCGTTAAAGCAACGGGCGATATTACAGTATTAGGTTTTGTCGAATCTGCGACTATTGAAAGCAAGAGCGAAGTGACAATTATGCTAGGTGCGATTGGTCGTAAACGTGATAATGCAGATTCCTTTACTTGCAATATTACCGCCGAGCGCACTATTTCTGTTGGTTATGCTCAATATTGCCACATTAAAACACAGCAAGATCTGTTTATAGAGCGCCAAGCATTGCACTGTGATTTAAGTGCTAGACGACTTATTCGTGTAGGCAAAGCGAACAATCCTCGCGGTAAAATTATTGGTGGCAATATTTTAGATGCTATGCGAATTGAAACAGGCGAGCTTGGTGCGCCATCAGGCACCAAAACTCGTGTTTTTATAGCGCAGTACTGGCATGATTTACGCCAAAAACAGCAGCAAATTAATGACTTTGAAAAGTTATTAGCGACAAAAGCCGCAGCTCTACAGCAAGCACGAAAAAAGGCCAGTAAAATACCAGACCCAGCCCAGCGTGCGCATTACATTAATAAGATCACCGCCAGTGAGCAGCAAATTAAGTTAAAAACGGCCAGTACGAAAAAGAAAAAGCATTTGGTCAAACTAAAAATTTCACGATTACTAGCAACAAGCAGGCTTAAAGTAAATGAGTTGATGCACCCAGGGGTGGAGCTTAAGATTGCGCAAGAGAGTAAACAGTTTTCACGTATCTACCCTCCTAATATGCTGCGCTATGTTGAAGGAAAAATTACTCAGTCGTTTTAGCGGCTGAGTCTTGTTCTTCTTCAGTTACTTCGGTTTCTGGTAGCGGCCAACCACCAAGTTGCTGCCAGCGATTAACGATCAAACAAAATAGCTCGGCGGTGCGTTCGGTATCATAAAGCGCTGAGTGAGCTTGTTTGTTATCAAACTCAATGCCAGCAGCTCTACATGCTTTGGCTAAAACGGTTTGCCCTAACGCAAGCCCTGCAAGTGAAGTGGTATCAAAGCTAACAAATGGATGAAATGGTGTACGCTTAATTTTACAACGCTCAATCGCTGCATTTAGAAAGCCATGATCAAACGCTGCGTTATGTGCTACAACCACTGAACGCTGACAACCTGCTGCTTTTTGTGCCTTGCGCACAACTTTACAGATCTCTTTAATCGCTTCTTCTTCTGGTACAGCACCACGTAAAGCTGAAAACGGATCAATACCATTAAACTCAATAGCCGCTTGCTCGATATTCGCGCCTTCAAATGGCTCAACATGAAAATGAACTGTGTGATCAATACTTAACACACCGTGTTCATCCATTTTTAATACAGATGCGGCAATTTCTAATAGCGCATCGGTGTCTTTATTAAAGCCTGCAGTTTCAACATCAATCACAACAGGAAAAAAGCCACGAAAGCGTTTTGCGAAAAGAGTTTGTTCAGTATTTTCCATAGTCTTCTTGGTTTGCCAGTGTAAGCTGGCTATTATGTCAAAAACCACGGCTGCTCTGCTAGGGGTAATACACTGAAATCGTATATTCTTAACAAGTTTTTAGGCACATTATTTGCTTTAAACTAATCAGCTAGCGCTGTGCTATGCAGTTTTAACTATTTAGCACACAAACTTGCCAATTAATTGGCATTGATGATTTGTTGGAGATTTACCGTGATGAAGTTTTCATTACTCCCTTTAAGTTTAAGCCTTATGTCGCTACTTGCTGCCACACATACAAGCGCAGCTATGCGTGAGTACACTGCAACAGCAGATACTTCTAACTGGAATATGGTTAAAACATCTCGCTTAGAATGCCAATTAAATCATGAAGTTCCTTACTATGGTGAGGCTATTTTTAGCACCACGGCCAGTAAAAATAAAGACGTTAACTTTAATCTTGATATGGTTGTTAGGCCAGATAACTACAGCATTGCTGGCTTAAAAGCAGTGCCACCACACTGGCGTGCAGGCATCCCAGCCCGTGATTTAGCTAATATGAAGCTATTACGAAAGTTTGACGGCGAACTGGGTAATAAAACTGCGTGGGAGATGCTCACAGAACTTGAAAAAGGTTACCAACCGACATTTTATTACCAAGACTGGCAAAACAGTGCCGATAAAATTGCCGTTGGCTTATCAAGTGTTAACTTCAAGCAAGCCTACTGGGCATTTTTACAATGTCGCGATGCCATGTTGCCCTACAGTTTCGAAGATATTTCGTTCACTGTAATGAATTACGAACCAAACAGCAGCAACTTAACTAAGACATCGCAAAAGCGCTTGGAGAAAATAGCTGAATACTTAAAGTACGATACGAGTATTGCCTCTATATCAATCTCGTCTTACACCGATAGTTACGGCGGCCGCTGGAATAACCTCGAATTATCTAAAAAGCGCGCAAAAGCGATTAAAGACTATATAGTTAGCTTAGGTATTGATGAAAATAAAATTGATACTGAAGGATATGGTGAAAAACGCCATGTTGCCAGTAACGACAACATTCTTGGCCGGAACACAAACCGCCGTTTAGTGATTCAAATTGCTAAAATGTAGTAGCCGCTATTGCGGCTACTCGCTTTAACCCATTTCTAATGGCTTGATACCTTTAAAACGTTTTATCCATTTATCGCCAAACTGGAAGAACGCTAGGCTTATCATAATAACCGTTGCACCAATTACCAGCTCTTGATCAATTGGTTCATCGTTTAATAAGCCGCCTATGGCAATTGCAAAGCTAGGTGTGATCAAGGTTGTTAATGCTACTGTACTCGCGTTCAATTTTTGCAATACATGAAAATAAGCCAGTGCACCAATTAATGAACCAAACACGCCTAAGTAAACAATTGAGTACAGTGATTTTGCGCTCCACAACTGACTATTTAGTTGGCCATCTACCAGCAACCAAGTAATAAAAAACAGAGGCGTTACAAATACCAAAGCACCAAATGTGGTGGCCATTGGGTGAATAGCAATTCTTACCCGTTTGATCATCACGCCACTTAAACTAAAAAAGCACACTGCCATAAATACATATAGCAGACCACTAAGCTGCTCTACCCCACCTTGAATATGGCGCTGACTCACCAAAAATAAGCCAATTAAGGCGCAACCAAGTGCCGCAAGCTTAACCGCACTGAACTTAGGTTCGTTCAAGATCTTTTGCGCAAGTAAGCCCGACAAAATTGGCGCTAAACCAAACATCAATGAGATTAACCCTGAAGGCACCGTTTTAGCGGCCATGTAGCTTAATAACATGCCACCAAAAATACCAATGCTCGAATAGCCATAGAGGAACAAAGCGCGGCGATGCCAAGGCACTCGGATATTAGCCACAGCAACGACAAAGGCAGCCAACACCAGTCCCACCAGCATGCGTAAAAACACGGCTAGGGTCGGCGCTACCGTTTCACTACTCCAAACAATACCCAGTGGTGTTGTTGACCAAATCACCACCATTAAAAAATATGAGGCTTTAACAGGCACAAGCTTATTCCTTTAAAAAGGCGAAAAAAGCGGAAGAGAATTTAAAAGAGAAATAACCAACCGCTTAGGACGCGGTTAGTAAAACTTACTTAATTAACCGCAGCACATAACAGACCATACGACTGATGAGGTCAGGCGCATACAATTGTTTGTTGGTCGTTGGTTTAGCTGCATCATGGTATTTAAAAAGTAAGTTGAAGAAGCTTAAGAATCCACCCAAATGGTGATTTTGTCAACACTAAAACTCAGACAATTTTCCATAAAGTTTCTAGGCGTTTTCAACGGTCTGTTTGCACATGTAAATCATAAGTTACATTTAATTTCTTTGATTTATAACAAAACTATTTAAGTTTTGTTAAACAAGTTATATCTTGCTTGCCTCTCACGAAGTTTAAGGGGCAAAAAGTGCTTAAAAATAAAACAATAGGTAGCATGTTAATTGTTGCTGGCACCACCATAGGTGCAGGGATGCTGGCATTGCCTATCGCCTCAGCAGGGCTTGGTTTCACAACAGCGTTATCACTTATCTTACTTACATGGATTTTAATGACCTACACAGCATTATTGATGCTAGAGCTACATCAATATGCCGACAGAGACGCAACCCTCAATACCTTAGCTAAGTCATGGTTAGGTAAACGTGGACAATGGGTGGCTAACTTTTCAGTGATGTTTTTGTTTTACGCATTATGCGCTGCGTATATCGCAGGTGGCGGTGCGCAATTACAAGAAAAGCTTAACTCTGGATTATCGCTTTCTTTAGCACCGCAAGTTGGTTCAGTCATTCTGGCTGTGGTAATAGGTACGGTGGTTACGCTCGGCACTAGTAAAGTTGATAAACTTAACCGCGTGCTTTTCACTATTAAAGTATGCGTACTAGCGAGCTTATTTTATATGCTGACACCTTATGTTCACGGTCAACACTTACTTGAAATGCCGATTGAACAAGGTCTGATTTTATCTGCAATTCCAGTGGTATTTACCTCATTTGGTTTTCATGGCTCTATTCCGTCGATTGTGAAATACGTGGGTTTAGATATCAAAACACTTCGTAAAGTGATGGTGGCTGGTGCAGCCCTGCCTTTAGTGATTTACATTTTTTGGCAGTTACTTAGCCAAGGCATGATGAGTCAAAGCGATTTACTACAAAGCCAAGGGTTACCGGGATTTGTAAGCAGTGTCGCTAGCATTGCTCACAGCCCGCATGTTGCCACAGCAGTAAACATTTTTGCTGATTTAGCGTTAGCCACGTCTTTCTTAGGGGTGAGTTTAGGCTTATTCGACTTTTTTGCTGATGCATTTAAAAAAGGTGATGGCAGTAAAGATCATATCAAAACAGCCTTGATCACCTTTATTCCACCGCTTGGTTTTGCGCTATTCTACCCGCAAGGGTTTATTATGGCGCTTGGCTACGCCGCCATTGCGCTGGTTATTTTAGCGGTGTTTTTACCGGTTGCTATGGTCTATAAGCAACGAAGCAGCAAACCAGATGCGGGTTACCAAGTTAAAGGCGGTAATATTGGTTTAGCACTGGCCGCCCTGTTTGGTGTGCTTATTATTAGTGCTCAAGGTTTACAAATGGCGGGGCTTATTCCAGCGATTGGTTAAACAACTAATCAAATCAAAAAAGCACCCGAGGGTGCTTTTTTGTGTCTGGTTTAAGGTGAAATTAAAACACCATCGCCTTACCGCGGCCAGATGCTTCAGAGGCTGCATCTAATTTACCGTCTTTATTAATGATCACATGTAAATCACCAAAATGGCGCTCATCAAGTGTATAACCCATTTTCTCAAGGGCTTTAACAACCTTTGGTTCAAGACCTGTGTGGTATCTAATCACATTTTTAGGCCATAATTGGTGATGAAAACGAGGACTATCTACAACCTGTTCGGCGGTCATATCAAATTCAATGGCATTTAAAATAGACTCATACACAGAGCTAATAATCGTGGTACCGCCCGGCGAACCAGTTACCATTTTAACTTTGTTATCTTGAAGTAGAATGGTCGGTGTCATTGAGCTTAGCATACGTTTATGTGGTTGAATTTCGTTAGCTTTACCACCAATTGCACCAAATACATTCATCACACCTGGCTTGGCACTAAAGTCATCCATTTCATCATTCAAAATGAACCCTGCACCAGAAACAACAACGCCACTACCAAAGCTCAAGTTTATCGTGGTGGTATTCGCTACCGCATTGCCCCACTTATCTAGAATAGAAAAGTGCGTTGTTTGTTCACTTTCGTGTAAACCAGGTTTGATGTTCTCGGTAGTTGAAATGGCATCTGGACGAATTGTACTTGCTCGCTTGGCGAGATAATCATCTGCAAGCAATGCAGTTTTTGGCACTTCATAAAAATCTGGGTCGCCTAAATATTCAGCTCTGTCGGCGAATACGCGTTTACCTACTTCAGCCAAAATATGGACATAGGTTGTTGAATTGTGCTCAAGAGTTCCTTTTGGCTTTGCAAGGTCGTACATTTTTAGCCACTGTAAAATAGCAATACCACCTGAACTTGGCGGTGGAGATGTGAGCACTTCGTAACCACGCCAGTTACCCTTAATTGGTGTACGCGATTTAGCTTCATATGCTTTTAAGTCTTGCTCAGTGATAATGCCACCATGTTGCTTCATAAACGTCGCAATGATTTTCGCAGTCTCACCTTCGTAAAAGCCTGCTTTACCTTGGTCACGAATACGCTTTAATGTGGCGGCAAGTTCAGGCTGCTTGAAAACCTTGTTTGCTTTGGCATCAGCAAAGTAATCTGAAAAGTTAATGTTAACCGACTTCTTAGCCATTCGCGCAATGTAACGCTCAATACTAGCGGCTAATTTTGGATGAACCACAAAACCTTGCTCTGCTAAATTAACTGCAGGCTCTAGCAGAGTCTTCCACTCTAAACTGCCATGCTTTTGATGCGCAAGCCACATACCTGCAACACTGCCCGGTACACCACTTGCGTGAATACCGTATACCGACATGTTATCGATGACATTTCCTTTTTCATCAAGATACATATCTCTGTGTGCAGCAGCTGGAGCCGTCTCACGGTAATCAATAAAATCACCCTTGCCATCTTTTTGGATCAGCATAAAACCGCCACCGCCAATATTACCGGCTTCAGGTAAAGTAACTGCTAGCACGAACTGTGCAGCAATTGCTGCATCAACTGCATTACCACCCTGCTCTAAAATGGCACGAGCGGTGTCGCTGCTGTAACTATCAGGCATAGCCACAGCTGCTTGCTTAGCAAGTAGTGACTGATGACAAAATAATACGGCTACGAAACATAATCGCGCTGCATACTTAACTATATGAGTCATAGAACTTCCTTTTTTATTGATGAAACTTTCACCCATTTACGCATGTTAAAGCAGGTTGGGTCAATCAGTTGTGTTCAAATGGTGTTAATTGCTCTTTTGGACAAGAGTAGAGCACCGCAGGTAATTGGCCGTGCTCATCTGTATGGTTATAGTTTTTAATAAATTTAAGCCCCAGCTTTTCCATCACTTTAATAGAGCCGATGTTATCCTTCAGTGCTGTCGCTGAGAGCGATTTAACTGTTGGATCCTGACATACCGCATGAGCAACAGCTAATGCAGCCTCAGACGCATAACCTTTACCCCAGCTCATTTGTTTAAAGCGCCAACCAATTTCTAAATCACTGTAATCGGGCTGTTCAAAAAAGCCCATAGGCCGTACTAATACCCAGCCGATAAATGTATTGCTCTCGATGATATTTACCTGCCAAAGCCCCCACCCTTTTTGCTCATTACGATATGCATCCAAGCGTGGAATGAATACCTCTTTGATGGTCTGCATACTGGATATTTTGCCACGAGTTAGATATTTCATTACCTCTGGGTCGTTATCGAGCTCATATAAAAGCTCGGCATCATTGCCATCCATTAATCGAAAACTTAAACGTGTTGTTCTAGCTATGTTCATTTTTATTTGTTTATACTGCTTGTGGAGTTGGATAACCATTAGAGAAAATTATGAAAAAATTAGCAAGCTTAGTTTTATTAGGCTGTATAGCCTTAACAGGATGTGACGATGCCGAGCAAGCAAAGAAAGATGCTAGCGAAGCAAAAGAAGAAGTAAAGCAAGCTCTTAATGACGCTTGGGGCGACGTAAAAGACGCCACCAATGAGTTTAATGATGACTCGCTGCAAGAATTACTCGAAGAGAGTAAAAAAATGGGCTTAAACATGTATGACGACGGTAAAGAGATTGCCTTAGACGCATGGATTGAAAGCAAAGAAGCAGCAGGTGAACTTACCGAAAAAACCAAGCAAAAAGCAAAAGAACTGGCTGAAGAATTAAGAGAAGCGCGCGAAAAGCGCGAACAAGAAAAAAATAATTAATAAAAAGGGCAAGTATTTACTTGCCCTTTTTTGTTAGTAATTAAAGCTCAAATTCTTTTTTGAATTTTAAGCCAAATTCGCTGCGGTCGTTGCTGCGCATCACGCCAACAAAGCCAGATTGTTGTAAGCGACCTACATCATAAACTTCGTTTAACACGTTCTCACCGTAAAGAGTCACTTCAAAGTCACCGTTCGGGTTTAAGTAAGAGATGTTAAAGCCAACTAATTCACGTGAATCAATGTGTTCACTTTGGTTGAAAACTGATTGACCTTGCATATAGCTACGGTAAGAGTAGTTTGCGTTTACTGCCACTGTGCCACCGTTACTTAAATCAATGAAATAAGAAGGTGCGACCATCACAGTCCAACGTGGTGTTAGTGCTGGTGAATCACCTTTACCAATACCTAATACACCGTCATCTACTTCTGTGATTTCTGAATCTAGGTAACCAATAGCACTACGTAGCGTAAAGTCATCAGTAAATGCAATTGTTGTCTCAAGCTCGATACCTTGTGCTTTAGATTCACCCGCATTTTCTACGATAGTAACGAAACCGCCACCTGCAGTTGGATCTGAGAATGGTAATGCAAGGTCTGTGTAGTCAGTAACAAACACAGCAAGCATCATAGATACATCTTCATGTACCTGACCTTTAAGGCCTAGTTCGTAGTTAATAGCTTTGGTTTCATCGAAAGAAACAAATTGATCAGGACCACCAAATGGACGCGGTGGGAAACCACCTGTTTGATAACCTTTTTGGATTTGGCCATACACGTTCATGTTATTGCTAAGCTGGTACGACGCATTTAAATCCCATGTTACTGCATCAAAATCAGCACTTACGTATTTACGTGTCGCAAACGTTGGGAATAAGGCATCGGCTTCTTTTTTATCTTTCGAATAACGTAGACCACCGCCCACCGTTAAATCGTCGCTTAGGTCATAGCT
Organism: Pseudoalteromonas sp. OFAV1; assembly: GCF_021532595.1. Classification (NCBI taxonomy): domain Bacteria; kingdom Pseudomonadati; phylum Pseudomonadota; class Gammaproteobacteria; order Alteromonadales; family Pseudoalteromonadaceae; genus Pseudoalteromonas; species Pseudoalteromonas sp. OFAV1. The sequence continues at coordinate 7,590 of NZ_JAKGBG010000047.1, read as the reverse complement.
TGCATTGATATAAGCCGCGTATGAGTTAGTCTCTTGGTTGATATCAAAGTAACCGTAATCACCAAACGACGCGGTAGTACCATCATTTAAAAGGCCATCTGGTGTGTTGAATGGGCTAAATACGAACGGACCAGAACTTGTGAAGCCATCTTCATTAAAGAAGTACAAACCAGACACAAAGTCCATGTTATCAAAGCTACCGTTTAATTGGATTTCGAATGAATATTGATCTGCGCCACCTTCTTCAGGGAATTCAGATAAGTTAAGAGCTACAGCGTCATCATCAAGACCACCTTCATACTCTGAGCTACGGTAGCTGGTGATGAACTTAGCTGTGTAGGTATTATTGATGTCCCAATCAGCGGTTAAAGACGTGCCCCAGCCTGAGTAAGCTGTCGACTCAATACCAGCTACCGTTGATGCTAAATCATCAGGATCGCTTGGTAACATATCTTCTGTTAGTAATGGGAAATCACCATTGAATGGGTCATTCGGATCCAGTGGCGCTGTTAATTCAATTGTGTATGGTGATTGGCCTGATTCGTTATCAACACCATCAATTGAGAACACAAAAGATAAGTCGCTGCTTGCTTGCCATTTAAGCGCCATACGACCGCTTAACTCTTGCTCTTCACCGATTTCTTTTTCTGGGTTAGCAAGGTTAATCGCTTCACCTACACCATCGCGTTGCTTATAAGACACGCTTGCAGACATGCTTACAGTGTCGGTAAGGCTGTTATTAAAGTAAACGTCACCGGCTAAACGACCACGGCTACCTACTTTTGCCGATGTCGTTACAATGCCTTCGTCACCAGGTTGCTTAGTAATAATATTTACTGCGCCACCTAATGTGTTACGACCGTACAAAGTACCTTGTGGACCACGTAACACCTCTACACGCTCAACATTTGGTAATGATAAGTTTGAGCCCATTTGGCGACCAAGGTAAACACCGTCTAGGTAAACACCCACGCCCGGATCGGTTGTGATCACGTGGTCTTGTAAACCAATACCACGAATAAACACGGATGCATGGGCCGCATTTCCTACACCATAACGGGTGATGTTTAGGTTAGGTACGTATTTACCAATGTCTTCTAGGTTGCTCATGTTTGCTTTATCAATCAGGTTTTCACCGATTGATGTCACCGCTGTTGGCGACTCAAAAATGCTTTCTGTACGCTTACGCGCTGTTACTTCGATTTTCTCGAAAGCATCTTGTTTAGCAGAGGTTTTTTCTTGCTCAGCAAACGCTGAAGTAGATAATGCAGCAACAATGGCCACAGTTAACTGTGAGAGATGACGTAATTTCAATTAAAACTCCAAAGGATACCGTGTGTGTATTTTCGCCCATAAATTTCAGGCATAAAAAAAGACGCTTAGCTATAAGCATCTTTCCTCTGGAAGGGCATTATATGTCAGTTTTGTGAAAACATGTATAATTATTTTATTTTTTATTAATTTTAAATAACATCCTCCTTAATATGTATTACAAATAGCATAATTTTACCCAAAACAACTCCTTCCTTGATCTCACCATTAATTTGCATGCAAACAGACAAGGTTAAAATTTTTAGAAAGTAAACCTGTAGCGCTTAGCTAAAAGCAATTAAATCTTCATTAACTCCTCTTACTTTTGATTGAATAACAAACAATAAATAGTCTATGCTTTTAGTTGACCCCATTTTGCAAGGAGCAAACTTTGAAATTACCTACCCCTTTGCGTGTTGCCATTTTAGCCGCAGCCACTGCGATTTCACTTACAGGCTGTCAACTCACCTCTAGCGAACTACCTGCTATTAGCGATACAGGTACCAAGCATATTGGTCATGTAGTTTGGCACGATCTTATTACCCCTGATTTAGCACAATCTAAAGCCTTCTATGGCGATGTGTTTGGTTGGCAGTTTAAGCAGGTTAACGACAGCTATTTACTCGCTACCTCAGACGGTCAATTAATTGCAGGTATGGCTGAGCTTGATAATAAGCAAAATGCCAGTCATTGGCTGAGCATGTTAAGTACTGACAATATCGCTGCAATAAGCGAAAAAACAGTCACCGCTGGCGGTAAAGTTTTAATTGCTAGTACAGAAATTAAAGGACGAGGCAGCATAGCAGTATTAGAAGATCCGCAAGGCGCGGTATTTTCTTTGATCAACACAGTTAATGGTGACCCAGCTGCTACATACAGTGATAATCGTTGGATATGGCAAGAAGTCTGGACTGACAACCCTGAGCAAAGTCAGTCTTTTTATCAATCGCTTGGCAATTATTCTGTCCAGACTAAATCACTGGGAGAGAATAACTATAAATATCTAACAGCCGATAATAAACCGGCTATTGGTTTTGTTAAAAAGCCTGACACTAACATTGGCAATACCTGGGTTAACTACATTAAAGTTGCCAATATTTCCGACACACTCCTAAAAGTAAAAGCCGCAGGTGGTGTAGTTCTTATGGCGCCGACTCAACAAGTGCGAAATGGCAGTGTAGCCATTATTCGTGATCCTGCAGGCGCAGGTATTGTAATTCAGGAGCAAATGTAATGAAAAAACGCATTCTAAAAATAGCCGCGCTAGCAGCCACCTTAGTGCTACTAAATGCATGCACACCTTATGCTAGCCTTGATATTAATGCCCCTTTTAAAGTTGGGCCTGTCTATGTAAACCCAAGTATTGGCATTGGCGGGACGCTTTAAAAATAAAAGTCTGCGCCCTTAATTAATGTTTTATCTTTAAACGCTGGACGTGCGAAAGCACGTCTTCAGCTTTTGCACCTAAATAAACATAAATAGCTAAAGCCAATAACAGCCCCGCCACAGCAAACATCATCAGCACAGCAGGAATAACATACTCAGTTTGACCAAGCGCAGCCTTGAACATAGTTAATAATGCCTCAATCGATACTGCAATCAGAATAGTTGAAATAAAACGCGTGATAGTGCGGCGAGTCGAGCTATGGCGGAAGATATCTTTATGCATCAAAATTTCTTCCTCGAGAATTGTTTTTCCTAAATCAAAAATTGCTAAAGCAAGAGTAACGAAAATGATGATTGTAAAAGGTTTTAATGGATCAGAATGAGGCTGCTCACTCATTAACAGTTCTAGCATACCGATGAATACTTGATAGAGTAAATAAAAGACTAAACAAAACAAACAACCAACAATTAAGCCGTAGCCAGCTTTAAAGTAAGCGGTCATGCTTGCACGTTTAGTATCACCCATAATAAATTCAACCAGCTCAGTTAAGCAGACATCTATCACAAGAAAATAATGGCCCCCTTGTTTCTTTTCGACCGGTTTAATTGCAGAAATACATAAATGCCTAGTTGCTGTCGAGATATAAGGAGAGGTGAAATGTGCCTCAGGAGCGCTCGACACTAATAAAAAATAAGGCCTAGCGCTTAAATCCTGCCCTGCTCCTTTATGCGCCAAATGCTTCTTGTACTGACGTTTAAAGCAGACATTATCACCTAGCTGAATACCTTGCTCATTTAAGCAATACTGTAACTCTAAGAACGGATACTGTTTTACAAGTTGCTGATAGTCTTGTTCGTTGGTAATTGAAGCTTGCACACTCGCTAAAATAGACAGTAGTAAATTGTGTATCAGCAATTGTTGTTCTTCATATCGCTCAATTGCACTGAGATAACTCATTCTCGCCATCTTTTTTATCCTTAAGAGAATAGATACAACTAAGTAAGCAAGGTGTGCTCCAAGTTTAAAAAGCGATAATAATCAGCTTGATATAAAAAATGACGATATAAAATTAGAATAATGGCACTAAAAAAGTGCATCGTGTGTTGTATAAAGCACTAAAACGAAAAAAGCCGTAACACACTGTGTTACGGCTTTTTAATTTTGGTGCGGATGGGGGGACTTGAACCCCCACGGCCGAAGCCACCACCCCCTCAAGATGGCGTGTCTACCAATTCCACCACATCCGCATACAATTCTGTATGTTGTTAAGCTTTTTGTTTACTTGAGGAATGAAAACAGCTTAACAGGTATTAGCCTAAGCCAATTAATTTGGTACGTCAGAGCTCTTTTCCTCTGTTACCGGCACATCGTTTTGTGCAGGAGTAACAGTTTCAACAGCTGGCGCAGCTTCTAGGTTTTCCCACTCATCAGTCTTTTTAATTTGACCAGCTGTTAGGTTGCCTAGAACAATACTTAGCACAAAGAAAATTGTTGCTAAGATTGTGGTTGTTTTAGTCATGAAGTTACCAGCACCAGATGAGCCAAACACGGTTGCAGAAGCACCTGCACCAAATGATGAACCCATATCTGCGCCTTTACCTTGTTGGATTAAAACCATACCAACTAGAGCTAAAGCAACAATTAAATAAACTACTAATAAAATTTCGTACATCTTATACGGTCCCTTTTGCACTTTCGCAGATTGCAGTAAATGAGTCTGCTTTTAGACTTGCGCCACCAATTAGGCCACCGTCAATATCTGGTTGTGCAAATAATAATTCGCTATTTTTTTCATTCACGCTACCACCATATAAGATGGTTAATTGCTGCGCTAAGTCATCATCTAAAGAAGCAATTTTCTCACGGATAAACTTATGAACAGCTTGCGCTTGCTCAGGTGAGGCAGTCTTACCTGTGCCAATGGCCCAAACGGGCTCGTATGCTACCACAGAATTCTTCAGTGCTGCTACACCTAATTTGTTAATTACAGCATCAATTTGTGCTGCAACTACTAATTCGGTTTCATTTGCTTCACGTTGCTGTTCACTTTCACCAACACATAGTACCGGTGTTAAACCAACATCTTGCGCACGAGCAAATTTATCTGCCACAACCTCATCTGATTCGCCATAAATACTACGACGTTCAGAGTGTCCAACAAGTGTGTATGTCGCGCCTAAGTCTTTAACCAGTTGCGCATCTACTTCACCGGTAAATGCACCTGCTTGGTTCTCAGAAACAGTTTGTGAACCAACCACAACATCTTGCTGAGTTACAGCGTTAATTAATGGGAATGGTGGAAAAACCACAATATCAAGTTCATCCGATTGAACATCTTTAATAGCGCTAGATAGCTGTTCAACAAGCTCTAATGAGCCGTTCATTTTCCAGTTACCTGCTACCATCGGCTTACGTGCTGCCATATTTCCACTCCACATTAGAAAGCGGGCAAGATACTAACTCGACTTGCCCTAAGTTACAAGAGGTTATTGTTATACCACGGTTTGTTTGCTCACAGATTCAACAACTGCGGCAATTTTTTGAGCACTATCAAGGACAATTTTCTCTTGCTCAGCTTCAACCATCACGCGAACAACAGGTTCAGTCCCTGATTTTCGTAGTAACACTCGTCCTGTATCTCCTAGTTGCGCTTCAACTTCAGCAACCATATCGATAACAGCCTGAGCTTGTGTTGGATCTGTGCCCTGAGGGTAACGTACGTTGATCATTTTCATTGGGTATTTTGTAAAGCCAGCGCCTAGATCTTGTAATGTTTTATTTTGCGCGACCATAGCTGCGAGTACTTGTAAGCTCGAGATAATACCATCACCCGTACTGATCAGGTCTAAATTCAATACATGTCCTGAACTCTCACCACCAATTTTCCAGCCTTTTTCTTGTAAAAGCTCCATCACGTAGCGATCGCCCACTTTACTACGAGCAAAACCAATGCCGCGCGCTTTTAGGGCATTCTCTAGGCCCATATTTGACATAACGGTGCCAACAACACCACCACCTAGAATATCGTCATTAGCAGCTTGGCATGCAATGATGTAAACAATATCATCACCATCAAAAACTCTGCCATTGTGATCAACCATCATTACGCGGTCACCATCACCGTCATAAGCAATACCCACATCAGCATTATGTTCTAATACTTTGCGTTTAAGAGTTTCAACATGGGTTGCACCACACTCTAAGTTGATATTTACCCCATTTGGCTCGCAAGCATGACAAATAACCTCTGCGCCTAGCTCACGCATTACCGAAGGAGCAATGTGGTATGTAGCGCCATTGGCACAATCAAGCACAATTTTTAACCCTTCTAATGACAGGCCTTGTGGAAATTGGCTTTTACAAAACTCAATATATCGACCATCCGCTGTTTCTAAACGGCGAGCTTTACCTAGTTTGTCTGAGGCAACACAGGTCATAGGCTCATCCATCATAGCTTCTATTTCAAGCTCAACTTCATCAGGTAGCTTTAAGCCTCTGCTTGAAAAGAATTTAATACCGTTATCATGATATGGATTATGCGATGCACTAATTACAATGCCTGCTTCAGCACGGAATGTTTGGGTTAAATAAGCAACAGCAGGTGTCGGCATAGGGCCCAAAAGAACAACATCAATACCCGCCGCAATTAAACCTGCTTCAAGCGATGTTTCCAGCATATAACCTGAGATACGAGTATCTTTACCAATTATAACTTTCTTGGTGCCAATTTTTGATAGTACACGACCAGCAGCCCAGCCTAGTTTTAAAGCAAATTCAGGGGTGATTGGAAACTCCCCAACCATGCCACGAACGCCATCCGTGCCAAAATATTTTCTTGTTTTACTCATTTGTAATTCCTTTCTTACATGCTTGCCATACGCTAAGCACATCGACTGTTTCTAATACATCATGTACACGAATAATTTTAGCGCCATTTTGGGCCGCAATTAATGCTCCCGCTAAGCTACCTGCTAAACGCTCACTCGTGTCTCTTTTTAATAAGTTACCTATCATTGATTTGCGTGATAAGCCTGCTAACACTGGTAGATTAAATTGATTAAACTCATCAAACCTATCAAGGATTTGATAGTTATGAGCCAGTGTTTTACCAAATCCAAAACCTGGATCCAGTATAATTCGATGTTTCTGAATACCCGCTTGCTCGCATGCTGCAATACGCTCGGCAAAAAAACGATTTATGTCTGCAAATAAATCAGTATATACCGGATTACTTTGCATAGTTCGTGGCTGCCCTTGCATGTGCATTAAACAAATAGCCACATCTGGGTACTCAGCAAGTACATCTATAGCCCCAGGTTCTTGCAACGCTCTTACATCATTTATGATATCAGCACCGGCAATAATCGCTTGACGCATCACTTCGCTTTTACTGGTATCTATAGAAATAATGCAATCGCTACTTTGCCTAAGTGCTTTAACCAATGGGATTACGCGTTTTAGCTCTTCATCTAAAGACACATCAGGTGCGCCTGGGCGAGTGGATTCACCTCCAATATCAATAATTTTTGCGCCTTGATTTAGAAGAGCTTGCGCTTGTTTGACAGCGCTGTCGAGCTGACAGTAATTGCCGCCATCTGAGAAAGAGTCGGGGGTTACGTTTAAAATCCCCATTACAATAGGGTCGTCGAGGTGTAAAGTGCGACCTCGGGGTAATTTAATAGCGGTCATCGATCACCTTTACTGCTTCCATGGCAAAAAATACAGTATTGTTTTCTGCTACAAAAAAGCCCCGGCATGCGGGGCTTTTGCTTTTTCTATTTTAGCGATTATTCAGCTTTGTCATCAAGGTTTGTTTCATCCTTTTTTACTGAATCTTCGCTTTTTGTCTCTTCGGGTGCCGATTCTACTTTCGGAGCCGTAGATTTTTTATC